>JQDQ01000057.1 GCA_000747625.2 Smithella sp. SCADC | reverse complement strand
AGGATTAAAAACACTGGCGGCGGATTTCGACGCCATGACGGTAGCGTTCAAAACCAGTTTGATGAACCCTGCGGAAAAGGGACAATAATGCCGGTACTCATGCGTAAAAAGCAGAATCTGTCCGAGGCGCAGTTTGATGACTTCGTCGCCTCTTTGCGCAAAAAAATCAACGAGAGCGTCTCGCCGTTTGAAAATGACACGCCAGAAAAGAAGCGCGACAGGATAGCCCGCTGCGCTGATCCACTCACATTCATGCAAACCTACATGCCGCATTATTTTCCTTCCGCGCCTGCCGACTGTCACGCCGAATGGTGCGAGATTGCCGACACGCCCGGCCTTAATCTGATTGGTGCGCCGCGCGATCACGCCAAGACCACTGTGGTTACTTTCGGCCTGCGTGTTTACCGGATCGCCCGGAAACTGCGCAAGTACATCATGCTGGGTTCCAATATTCATGATCAGGCAAAACGCTTCAGCGTGTCGATCAAGGTTGAGCTGGAAGATAATCCCCGATTACGCCACGATTATGGCGAGGCTATTGCTAAAACAAGAACCTGGTCTGACGACCTGTTTGTCACGAAAGGCGGCACGATGGTCGAAGCTCTGGGCAGAGGCGATCAGTGGCGCGGCAAGAAGTTCGGCCCTTACCGGCCCGACGATATCGGCCTGGACGATCTGGAAGATAATGCCACGGTCAAAAGCCCGGCGGTCACCCGCGCCATTGTCGAATTCATTCAGGGAGAAGTCCTGGGCTGCATAGAGGGCGATTGCTCAGCCACGATGGTCGGCAACGTCTTCCACGCCAAGAGCGCCATTTCGCAATTGATCGCCGCCGAGAATGAAGACACCGGCGAGAAACTGTACAACTCTAAAGTTTACGACGCAGTGGTTGACGAAGAAAAACAAATTACCTTATGGCCTGCCCGTTGGCCCTGGGATAAACTGATGCGCCGCAAGTCACTGGTCACTACCCGTATATTCAACAAAGAGTACCGCAATAAATCAACGGAAGAGGACAGCCCTTTTCCGCAGGAGACGGTCAGCTATTTTGAGCGCGTTGAACTTCTCCGCGTGCCGTTGCTCTATGCCACCGGCGTCGATCCGGCCAGTACCGCTGGCAGCAGCAGCGATTACCGCAGCGTGGTTACCTGGGGACTGGAACGGGTGAAAATGGAATTCTTCTGTATGCATGCCTGGATCAAGCGCCGCTCAATCGGCGAGTTCTTTGCCGCCGCTTACGCTCAGCATGATGATTACCCGGGGCCGGTCATTGTGGAAGAAAACATGCTGAAGGATTTTCTGCATGAAGCCATCCAGAATTATGCCAAACAAGTGGGCCGTTATTTGCCCTGGCAACCAATCCATCATTCCACAAGCAAGATCGACTCGCGCATTATCGGCACCTGCGAATATTTGTGGGAACACAAGAAAATGCATTTTGAGAAGCGGCACAGCGATCAAAAGATATTGGAAGAGCAGTTTATATACATCATGAATCCAACCGTGCATGACGACGGCCCGGATGCTTCCGAGATGGCCATCAGTAATTTGCAGCACGGTAATGGAATGATCGAATTTCAGTCGACCGGTACCCGGCGTGTTACATCCGGGGCATCCATGAACTCTTTTTTGGGGGTCAGAGGGTAAAAATGAATCAAGGCAAAAATGCCCCACAATCAATTCAGCCGGTTTTTGCTCCCAATGGGCAGGGAGTTTCATTGACACTTGTTTATAAACAAGCGTCGAGCGAAACAGGGGCGAAATTATCATGATACTCGACGCATTTGGCCGCGAAATTAAAAAATCAGCGGTTATGACCGACGAAGTGGCCACCATCCGGAAGGATATTGACACCTTTTCCGGCTGGCTTTTAAGGCTGGAAAACCCTGACCCCGTTTTACGAAGCGAGGCGGCGGGCAAGGGGCTAAAACTTTATGATGAGATTGACCGCGACGCCCATGCCGGATCGGTACTGCAACAGCGTATTATGGCCGTTGTCGGCAAAGAGTGGGAAATCACGCCAGCCAAATCGGCCAGAAGCAAAGGACGCCCGGCATCCACCAGCCAGGAGCAGGTTGTCGCCGATTACGTTGCCGATGTTCTGATGAACTGCAACTTCGACCAGGCACGGCAGGAACTTCTTAAGGCGATTCTTTACGGTTTCTATAACGCGGAAATCATATGGAAGGTCGCCAACGGCCATATTGCCATCAGCAAGCTGATCGGCAAACATCCGCGCCGTTTCATGTTCACGCCTGAGAGAGAACTGCGCCTGCTCACGTTGCAGAATATGATCGATGGCGAAATATTACCGGAGCGCAAATTCATTACGTTCACCTACGGCGACAGCGATAATCCCTACGGCCGGGGCCTCGGCCAGCGCCTTTGGTGGCCGGTATGGTTTAAAAAGAACGGCATTAAATTTTGGATGGTTTTCCTCGAAAAATTCGGGATGCCCACGGTCGTCGGTAAATATCCTCCCGGCACGCTGTCGGATAAGCAAACCAAACTGATGGACGCAATCGAGGCGATTCAGACGGATACCGGCATTATCATGCCCGATAATCAGGCCATTGAATTTTTAGAAGCGTCCCGCGCCGGGGATGTCACGCATGAGCAACTTTGCGAGTACATGGATAAACAGATCTCCAAAGCCGTGCTGGGGCAGACCGCCAGTACCGAAGGGACGCCCGGAAAACTCGGCAACGAGCAGAATCAGGAAAATGTCCGCCAGGAAATCATTGAGGCCGACGCCGATCTGCTCGACGGTTGCCTTAATGAGAACCTGATCAAGTGGATCGTTGATTACAACTTCCCGAATGTGACGGCCTATCCGAAAATCATAACCTACGCCGCCGCCAAACCGGATTTGACCGGACGCAGCGCTATCGACAAGTCGCTGGTGGTTGATATCGGCCTGCCGGTCGCCGTTGATTATTTCTATGAAACCTACGGCATTCCGGCGCCACAGGAAGGCGAAATACTGGTTATACCAGCCAAGCCATCCGCGTTTGGTCTTCCCGGACAAAACAATCTTCCGCAATTCGCAGAAAGCACAGAAAAGAACACGCCGGACATCATTGCCGAAATGGTCAGTAAAGAGTCACTTCCCCTTACCGACGCGTTTGTTGATGATTTAAAACATCTGGTGGCCACGGCGGCAAGCATGGAAGACCTGAAAGGCCGCATTATCGATCTTTATAGCAAACTAGACCCGGCCCAACTCGGTGCCGTTATTGCCAGGGGAATGCTCCTGGCCGAAGCCGCCGGACGTTATGATGTGCGTATGGAGCGTTGATGGAACCGACAAAAAAAAAGATCAAGGTTTCCGAACCCTCACTGGATACAGTTTTTAAACTGCCCTTTGCCGAACAGGAAGCTTTCTTTAAAAACAAGTTGAATATCCCGACTGCGCGATGGGACGATCTGTGGAAGGCCCAGCACTCAAAAGGGTTTATGGTTGCAGGCGCGTACAAGGCCGAACTTCTAGCCGACTTCCGCGATGCCGTGGAAAAGGCCATCAACGAGGGAACGACGCTGGAAGATTTCCGGAAGGATTTCGATTCCACCGTGGAGAAAAACGGCTGGAACTATAACGGGAACCGGAACTGGCGCAGCGCGCTGATCTACTCCACCAACATCAGCACATCCTATGCCGCCGGTCGTTGGGCCCAGCTCACAGACCCGGAACAATTACAGGTTCTGCCGTATCTGACCTACAAGCACGGGGATAGCAGAGTTCCGCGCCCGGCGCATTTGGCCTGGGACGGAATAACTCTCCCGGCGGATGATCCCTGGTGGCAGACCCACTACGCGCCCAACGGCTGGGGCTGCACCTGCCGGGTTTATGGATCAACGCGCAGCGAATACGTTAAAGCGCAGAAAAAGGGACTAGGCGAAGCGCCGCCATCGCCAATCGACGAAAAAACAGGCGAGCCCGCCGGAATAGATAAAGGCTGGGGCTACAATGTCGGCGAAGCGGCGGCAACACAGACGCACAAAATATTAGAAGGCGTGATCGCCCGGCTGCCTGAAGATATCGCCGCTAAATTGCGGAAGGAAATGAAGGGATTAAATGCCTGAAATCAGCATGAAAGTATATGGCGCCGAAGCCGTCACAAAAAGAGTCGGAGAAGTAGCGTCCCGGATGTCGAATCGGCGGCCTATCTTAAAGGCAATCGGCGACCGGATAGCCGAACAGACCAAACGCCGTTTTGAATCGGGCGGTCCTGCACCGTCCGGCGTGCCCTGGACGCCGCTGAAACCGGCGACACTGAAACGAAAAAAGCGCGCCAAAATATTGACTGAATCCGGCCAACTAAAGAGCAGCATCCGGTATCAAATGATCGGCAATAACACCGTGGAAATCGGCACAAATAAAATATATGCCGCCGTTCATCAGCTGGGCTTTAAGAAAATGAAGATTCCCGCCCGCCCGTATCTGGGCTTGAGCGAGAAAAACAGTGACGAAATTGTCGGCATCATCAACGAATACGTAATGGGCTCGCGGTAGGACGCGGGGCTGTAGAACAAGGGGTTGCAACCCCTTGTTCAAAGGAGGATTTAAAAATGAATTTTAAAGGCTTTGACGATTATATTCCGATCTTCAGGGGCGGAAAACAAACCGACAGTAACGGCGTTGTCCATGACGGCGATGCCCTGATTGACAAGGCTATCGCTAAATTCAATGCCGCCGTTCATGAGCCGCCCGCGTGTATCGGACATCCGAAAGACGATGCGCCCGCTTACGGCTGGGTGAAGGGACTAAAAAAAGTCGCCGATAAAACAGGCAATTTGCTGCTGGCCAGGTTCGGCCAGGTCGAACCTGCTTTCAGCGCAATGGTGCAAGAAGGCAGAATCAAAAAACGCTCTGCCGCGTTTTATCCGGACGGCACGCTGCGTCATGTGGCGTTCCTGGGCGCGATGCCGCCCGCAGTCAAGGGCCTGCCGGATGTGGCTTTCGCCGAAGGCGATGCGGCCAGCTTTGAGTATTCCGAATCGTTTGCCTGGGATTCCATCGCTGATGTTTTCCGGCGTCTCCGGGAATGGATTATCGAAACGAAAGATCAGGACACGGCAGACCGGATCATTCCGGACTGGAAAATAGATGATTTAAGATCGGCGGCCAACCCGCCTGCCGATGAACCGCAACTAACAAAGTACAACGCAAAGGAGGATAAGAAAAATATGTTATTCAAAGAAAAAATGAAAGCGTTTTTAGGTTCCATCGGTTTCGATGTCAGCAAGATTCCCGATGAGGCGATTCCGGGAGAGGCTCCGGCATCAACGGGCAGGCAGTTTTCGGAAGCCGATCTGGAAAAAATCAGAACAGATGCCGAGGAAAAAGGCAAACAAAAAGCGCAGGCGGAATTCGCCGAACAGCAAAAACAGACGCGGCTGGCCACCATCAAGACAGAGATCACCGCGTTCTGCGAATCGCTGATTAAAGCGGGCAAGATCACCCCGGCTACCGTAGCCTTCGGCCTGCCGGAAATCCTTTTTTCCATCGCCGGGGTCGATAATCAAATCGAATTTGGCGAGAAAAAAGAAAAGTCCACCGCTTTCGACCGCATGAAAGCGCTTTTGGAGTCGGCCACGCCATTGGTAACTTTCAGCGAAGTAGCCACACGGGATAAAGACGCGGGCGGCGCGAAGACGCGGGAGACAGTCATCGCCAAGTTTATGGAAGATAATAAAGTTGGCTACAAAGAGGCTGTGCTGGCCGTCTCCAAAGAAAACCCTGAATTATTCAAAGAGGAAGAATAGAAGCGGGTTCGTAATCTTAAAAAAATCTAATTCGAAAGGAGAATTAAAATAATGTTTGGACAAACAACAGGTTTAGAAAAAAGCGCAAAATGCGCGGCGATTATTGCAACGGCGTGGCTGATTGCAAAGCTGGGTGACGATGACGACACCTGCGCCCAGGCATCGGCGGCGACGGATGCGCTAATCGGGATATTGCAGCACGTAACGACCGCAATAGGCGATGATGTCCGCGTCATGCTGTCGGGTATTTCCCCGGTTGTGTACGGCGGCGCAATTACCAGGGGCGATCCCCTGACCTCGGACGGCAACGGCAAGGCGGTTAAGGCCGTCGCAGGTCAATCAATCGTCGGTTATGCAATGATATCCGGCGTAGCAAGCGACATCGGCTATTGCCTGATCAGCCCGCAGATTCTCGCGGCCAATCAGGGTGCGAACGGCACTACGTTCAAGGGCCTGGCTATTGCGACATTCGATCCTTCTGCCACTGTCGGTGAGCGTACCATCGCCAAACACGGGCTGGGCGTTTATCTGCCGGATAACGCGATTGTCGTCAGATCCTTCTACGAGGTTTTAACCACATGCACATCGGCCACTGACGCCGCAACAATCGCCCTGGGCGTGGATACGGATAGTGAAGCCGGAATCAAAGCGGCGGTAGCGATCAGCAACGGAGCCAACGCCTATGATGCGGGTCTGCATGAAGGCATCCAGGACGGCGCTGTAGCCAACGCCCTGACCAAGCTCACGGCACTGCGGGAGCTTTGCGCGACCGTTGCAGTAGAGGCGTTAACGGCGGGCAAACTCAGAATCTACGCGGAATACGTAGTCAGCATTTAATTTTTTAAAAAAAAGGAAAAGGAAAAGGAGGCAATACCTATGCCAGAAGCAAAAGCAATGCACAAAGATGCGGTGCTCTCCAATTTATCGGTCAAGTACCGCAATGATGCCATGATATGGCCGTTCGTGATGCCAATCGTTAAAGTCAACAAAAGATCGGATATTTATTATGTCTACAACAAAGATGACAGTTTCAAACTGGTCGATGACCGGCTCTCTCCCAAAGGGATGGCCAACGAAATCGACTGGGGCGTGGCCGATCAGAATTATTCTGTCAAGGATCATGCCCTGGGTGATTGGTTGCCGCAGGAAGCCATCGACAATGCCGACAATCCACTCCAGCCCGAAATAGATACAAACGATTTTCTGAATATGAGTCTGGATGTGGCTCAGGAGAAAAGGGTCGTCGACAAAGTGTTTGCTGCTGCCTCTTACCCTGTTGGCAACAAAACCCAACTCGCGGGTAATTATAAATGGGGAGGCACTACCGATGATCCTATCGGTGATGTACAGACGGCAATTGAAGCCTGCTTCCAGCGCGCCAATGTTTTGGTATTCGGCGTGGATGCATGGTTAAAATTCCGCAAACTTCCCGAAATCCTCGACGCCGTTAAGGCCGTGGCAGGCGCGACGCTTAAGGGCGGTATGGCCTCTGCGCCGGATGTTGCGCAGTTGTTCGAGGTGGAGAGAATATTAATCGGCAGAGCGCGATACAACGCTGCAAGACCAGGGCAAGCCGCAACTTACACGCGGCTCTGGGGCAAGCATTGCGCAGCTCTCTATGTTGCACCGAGTCCGGGAATCAAAACCATTACGTTCGGAGCGACCTTTGCCGAAACCCTGCGTTTTACCGCAAGAGATTTTGATGCCAAACGCGGATTGAAAGGCGCGCATTACATCAGACCCGGATGGAATTCCGACGAAAAAATTATCGCCAGCGATTGCGGCTATTTCATCGAAGACGCAGTGGCGTAACGTAACAACGGTCATTCCCGACCTGATCGGGAATCCAGGAATTTGACCTCAGCTAGAAGCCCTCTCTCCGGAGAGGCGAGAGGGCTTTTGTGGTGAGACCAAAAATTAGAAGATTGGACGATTAGAAGTTTAGAGGATTGAAAAAATGTATTTTAAAATTAATGCGCCGCAGCAAGATAAATACACCGGCATGGGCATGATAAATGTCTCTGCTGACCTATACCTCGAAAAGGGTGATGAGGGCTATGAAAAATATATTGCCGAGCATCTTGTCATGGTACCTGTAATACCTGAGGGCGGCTATACCGGCAAGGTTGATGAACAAGGCGCACCTGCTGACCAAAATGATTATGATAATTGGTTTAAATCATTACCAACCGTTCAGCAACTAAACCCCTTCTGCAATCATTCAATTCAGTTTGAACATGACGTCACCGAAGAAGAAATCCTCTGGTGTTTTGAATGGGCGTTAGGAATTACTCATTGGAACTATCTCATGGACGATTTGCATTGTCAGAAAAAAGATGAAAATGGAAATCCGTATAGTCAGGTTGTCAATCAACCATTTCATTATTCTGCACGGAAAGAATATTTTAAAATTATTTCACAACTTCCTTTGGGAAATCGTTCTGATTACATGAATGCTGAATTAGCTAAAGTAACAAAGGCCGAAAAAAGATTAGTAAAAGTTAAAAAAGTGGATTTTACCAAAGTCAAAACCACAGAGAAGTATAAGGTGAAGTAATGGCGTATGGAACAATTGACATAGGGGCAGGTGCTTCCAATTACGGCAGTTATCGAAATGGTGGATATACAACAGTATGTCAAACAAATCCCGCCAATGCCAATGGTGTATTAACGTCCTTTGAAGTTTGGTTATCAGACCCCGGCGGCGGTTCTGCAAAGATGGGTTCATTCTCTGGGAGTGATTCTAATTACACCATGAGAGATTATGAAACTCTTGGTAGTGTTACTGCTAATAGTAAACAGACATTTACAGGTAAAAATTGTGATGTTTCCTCTGGAGACTATATTGGGTATTATAATGCGGCGGGAACTTTGCGGGTTGAAAATACCGGCGGTTCTGGCAATTATTGGTACAATGGAGATGGATTTACTACTCCTTGTTCTTATAATCATGATTCCAACTATAAAAACGCTTTATACGCTACCGGCGTCACCATCCCCGACGCACCGACTGATGTTTCCGCTACCGACAACCTCACAGATAAAGTCACAATTACATGGACGGCAGGTACTGGAGAAACAGGCGGACATAGAGTCTATCGTGATGGAGTTGATATATCGGGCGTTGTCGCACATGGAACAGCTACCTATGATGATACAACAGCAGTTGCAGGGACGACATATTCCTACACAGTTAAAGCAATCAATGCTGCCGGATTTAGCGCCGCAAGCTCGGCGGATAATGGGACGCGCATCGTTGCCGTTATAACAATCACTGATACCGGCGCGGGCAGTGATGCCGTGACGCAGATTGCCGTTGGCCTGTCGCTCAGCGATACCGGCGCGGGTGCGGACAATCTCGGCAGCGGCGTTGCCGCCCGATTGCCTCTCTCCGACAGCGGCGCGGGCAGTGATGTCCTTGCTCAGGTTTTGGCCGCACTGAACGTTTCCGATACCGGTGCAGGTGCAGATGTCCTCTCCCAGCTTTTAGCCTCGCTGATCGTTACTGATACCGGTGAAGGTACGGACGCACTTGCCCAGGTGTTAGCTTCTTTGATCATTACTGATACCGCTGCCGGCAGCGACATTGTCGCCCAGCTTAAAGCTTTGATTTCCGTTGTCGATACCGGCAACGGCAGTGATGCCATCGCGCAGTTGAAGGCTTTGATCTCGCTTACCGACACCGGTGCGGGCAGTGACACAGTCGCGCAGTTAAAGGCTCTGCTTTCACTTACCGATACCGGCACAGGCAGCGATATAATTGCCTCGCTAAAAGCATTAATCTCTATTGCTGAGAACGGCACGGGCAGTGACGCTATCGCTCAGTTGAAGGTTTTGATTTCTCTTACCGATAGCGGCGCGGGCAGTGATGCCATCGCTCAGCTAAAGGCGTTGCTTTCTCTTACCGACAGCGGCACAGGCAGCGATGTAATCGTCTCGCTCAAAGCATTAATCTCTATTGCTGAGAACGGCACGGGCAGTGACGCCATCGCTCAGTTGAAGGCTTTGCTTTCGCTTGCCGATACGGGCGCAGGCAGTGACGCCATCGCTCAGTTGAAGGCTTTGCTTTCGCTTGCCGATACGGGCGCAGGCAGTGATGCCATCGCTTCGCTCAAGACTCTGCTTTCACTTACCGATACCGGCACAGGCAGCGATTTAATTGCCTCGCTCAAAGCATTAATCTCTCTTGCTGAAAATGGAACAGGCAGCGATGCCATCACGCAACTGAAGGCCTTAATCTCGCTTACTGATACTGGCTCCGGCGCGGATGTCATCGCTCAATTGAAGGCTATGATCTCGCTTACTGACACTGCCGCAGGCAGTGACGCTATCACGCAATTAAAAGCTTTGATTACCCTTGCCGACACGGGTGCAGGCAGTGATGCTATCGCCCAGTTGAAGGCTTTGCTTTCGCTTACCGACACCGGCGTTGGCAGTGACTCGGTCAAAATAATAAAAAATATTATTAAATTTATCACCGACGCCGGATACGGTGCTGATGCTGTATCGCAGATAGGAGCCGCGTTATCAATTGCCGACATCGGCGCGGGCAGTGATGCCCTTACCCAACTGAAGGCGTTGCTTTCTGTTATCGATACCGGCACAGGCAGTGATGTCATCGCGCAGTTGAATGCATGGCTCTCCGTTATCGACATCGGCGAAGGTGCAGACGGCTTTCCGGTAATTAATGTGTCTCTTGCCGTACCCGATTCCGGTTCAGGCACGGATATTATCAGCCTTGTTTCCGCACTAATTTCCCTCATTGATAGTGGTTCCGGCGAGGATAATGTCCCGGCAATTAACGTGTCTCTAACCGTACCCGATTCCGGCATGGGCATGGACGTCATCGGCATGATCGCTGTTCTTGTCTCGCTGGCTGATAGCGCCTCAGGCGTAGATGTCATTGTCAATTACAGGCAGGATTCCAAGCGCGTGGATATTACCTTCACGCCCAGGAAGCCAGGTATAAATATAACACCCCGAAAAGGGACAATAACTTTTACAAAAATTTAAGGAGGAAATTATGAAAAAGGCATTGATCAGTAACATTGGCAAAATCGGAGAAGCTCTCTCACGCTTATTCAGTAAGGTTCGAAAAATAACGGACAGAGTCTGGTACAAAACAGAATGGACAATCAGTAAATATGCGGATGAGGCGGCGTTCCTCGCGGGAAATCCGTTTGCAACAACCATAGTCAAAAATAATGTGCTTCTTAATGAAGGCATCGGCGAAATGATTGATCTGTTCTGTGGTATCGGCGGTACGGCATTTTCCGAAGCCAACGCATATATCGGCGTCGGCGACAGCGATACTGCCGCTGCGGCTACGCAGACCGCACTACAGGCAGTAACAAACAAAGCCTATAAAGCGATGGAAGCCGATTATCCTGTACGAGCCAATCAAACAGTCACCTTCCGTTCGGTCTTTGACGGCAGCTCCGGTAATTTCGCATGGAAAGAATTTTCTGTTGCCAACGGAAACAGTGATTTGTCCAAGAATTTAAACCGCAAAGTTTCCGATCAGGGAACAAAGATCAGCGGCCAGACTTGGACTGTAGACCTGGCAATTACGTTCTCTTAATGCGCAGCCTTTACCTCCCTCTCCCTTGAGGGGAGAGGGCTGGGGTGAGGGTGAACGGAGAAAAAATGGAAATCATTAACGAAGAAACAACCTTGGTTTTGAGATTATCATTCAAGGATGAAAACAGTGTCGGCGTTATTCCGACTGCGGCGCAGTACCGGATTGACGATGTCGAATCGGGCACACAGCTTCTGGACTGGACTAGCTTTGCGCCGTCAGCAATTACACACGATCTGACAATAACCGATGCGCAAAACGACATTCTGGATGCCGCGTTGGATTCGGAAAAGAAAAAGGTGACTGTTAAAATTACTTACGGGCCGCAAAATAAAAAGGCCACGGCGGACTATATCTATACCGTGAAGAATTTGTCGAAAATCACATAGGAGCGACGCGACAATGGCATACTGCATATTAGCAGACATCAAAAAGGCAATTCCGGAAGTCGTCATCATTCAATTAACCGATGACGATAACATCGGCGAAATTGTGTCAGCTAACGTCAACAAGGCAATAGCCGCCGCAGATGCAACGATTGATGCGTATTGTCAACGATACTATACAATACCGCTGAATCCTGTTCCTCCCAAAATAGTAGAAATCAGTGCGGATATCGCAATATATAATCTCTATTCCCGCAGTGATCTGCCATTGCCGGAAATACGCAAAGATCGCAACGATGCGGCAATTAAATTTTTAGAAAAAGTTGCAAAGGGCGATATCGATCTGGGCGCGGCAACGCCTGCGCCTACAGACACAAGCAATGGCGCAGAGTCCAACTGCGACAAAAGTGCGCGGATTTTTACGCGCGACAAAATGAAAGGGTTTTAAAATGCTGGAAACAATACAAAACGATATAATAGAGCAAGTAAAAGCCATCAAAGATATAAAGACTGCTGCCGCCTGGCAGGGGGACGTTGATTCCCTGCTGAAAATGCCGCAGAAGATGCCATCCTTGCATGTGGTTTATCAAGGTGCGAGATTTGAACCGTTCGATCAGGTCGGCGAACCAACAATATCATCGCTGGACTATCTGCTCATTTTAATTGTCCAGAACCAGAAGAGCAGGGAGGACGCATCTGCCGCCGCGTACACAATCATTGAATCCGTCCGGGACCAATTAACCGGGCATCAAATAGGCGCGTATGGTTTTCTTCGGCCCAAACTAGAAGATCTCCTCATGGCGGAGGGAGGTATCATTGCTTACGGCCTTACATACAGCATGGAAAATGTGCTGGTAGCAACGGAATAAAGGCGTGAAGAGCGAATGCGGAGCGACAGAACAAGGGGTTGCAACCCCTTGTTCAAGAAATAATAAAATCTGTTATTCCCCGGCTCGGAGACTGGCGAATGCCGGTTGACCGGGGAATCCAGGAAATTAAAAATAGGGGGTTAAAAAATCATGGCACAATACAAATTAAAAGATGGAGTTCAGGGCTTCACCGTTATCGACGGGGAAATGGCCGGAAAAAGTTTTAAGAGCGGAATTGCGTATGATGCAATTCCATCACAGGAAGCCGCGAAATTTTACGTGATCCCGGAAGCGGCAGTAGATGCACCTGCGGACATTGACGGGCAAAAGAAAAGGACAAGTAAATAATCCATTCTCTTGACTTCCCTCCCTTCGAGGGGAGGGATTGAGGGAGGGTGAAAAACAAACTGGATTCACGCCTTTGCGGGAATGATAAAGAAGGAGGTTAACTAATCATTATGGGTAGAGATTTTATGGCTTCAAACAATGTCATCGCGGTGTCCGCCAAGCTGCGGGAAACGGCGATAAATACCGAGCAGACGCTCGATACCACCATGCTCTGGAATATGGCCAGTCTGATAGATATCGATCCGCGCCGGCAGAATAACGATAACGAAGCCCACGGCAAAGAAGAGGTTGATACGATTTATGACCGCGGCAAATTATCGATGTGGCCGGCTGCGCATGATATGGCCCAGCCGCAGAATATCGCCTTCCTGATGGGTTATGGAATGGGAAATGTCGTTTCCACCACGCTGGGCGCAGGAAAAAAACACGTCATTACGCCGATTGCCGGATCAGTGGATTCCAATCGCGATAATCCTTCATTCACGGCTGTGCAGCGCTATGGCAATCAGGTGGCCAAGAGACGCTTCGCCTCGATGTTTGTTGATTCCGTGACGACGAATTTTTCGCGTGATTCTTTTGTCAAAATTTCCGCCAGTGTCAAGGGAACCGGCAAAATAACCGACAACGTCATCAGAGAAACGCTTTCCGCCGCAGGAAATGCCGTATCCCTGACGCTGACCGCCAATGGCGTGCAAGGCGCGGATGCGGCAACCCGTCTGGATAATGTGCATCGCATTCGGGTCCAACTGACGCCCGGCGTGTACACGGAAGTGGCCTATTCCGCGGTCTCCGACGCCGCTCCCGCAGTGATCACGATTACATCGCCCGGCGGAACAGTCACCCCGGTGTCTTATGAAATTCTTTACATCGCAACGGAGACAACCTGGATGACGCTCCCGGCCCGTGTCAACGAATCGCCGCTGGAAATGGCATCGACCATATTCAATGTGGGCGGCACATGGAACGGTACAACGTTTCAAGGTGGACGGTCGCTGACCTCCGAAATAAAATCGCTGGAACACACGTTGAACAACAACGGCGAGGTGCAGTTTGTGCCCGGTGCGGGAGGTCAATACGGCAACAGATACATGCGCGGCGGCAGAATGCAGACAATCAAACTCGACCGTGAATTTCGTGAATTCATCATGCAGCGCCACATAATCGACAACGATACTTTCGGGCTTTATGTCAAGGCTATGGGCGCTCTTTATGATGCCACGTATTACTACCAGGCTGAATACATATTCCCGAGATGCGCGCTTCTCAAAGCGCCGATATCCGTCGATGGGAAACGGCTGGCCGAAGCGGGCGATATCCAGGTGCTGCAAGATGATACCTACGGATCTGCAATTATCATCGTGCAGAATCTGCAAGCGAGTTACGCCGCGTAGCGGAGCGACAGAACAAGGGGTTGCAACCCCTTGTTCAAGAAATAATAAAATCTGTCATTGCCCGGCTCGGAGACTGGCGAATGCCGGTTGACCGGGCAATCCAGGAAACAAAAAAAACGGGAGGAGAAAAGACAATGCCAAGAATATTATCAGACGAACCATGTGAAGTAACATTCGACGACAATATTGCCGGAGGAAAAATTAAAATAAGATACCGGATGCCGACCACGGAAGAACGCATCAAATATTCCAATTCCCAGGTGAACCGGTCCGGCCGGAAAATAGAATCCATCATAGGCGATACGCGCCAGAAGTTTGGCAAGATAATCCTTGCCGGAATTACCGATGGTGATTTTATGAAGGCCGGAAATAAACCGCTATCTTCAAACGAGGCTTCTCCAAATTATGACGCCGGGTGGAAAGAGATTGTCGCCAAATACGCGCCGGATGTTATCGCCATGCTGGCGATGCACGTTTTCGAGAATGCGCTAATCCTGGGCGACGGGAATGATGAACAAGAAGACGAGGACCCTACCTAGCGGATCTGGACACGATCCGCAAAGGGCTGAAGGTTTGCGATGAAAAGCAAATCGAAAAATGCAGTAACGAATTCGGCGACAATCTGGAGTGGACATGCAGCAGAGGCAAATGCGGGAAAGTAAGGGCAAGAGAGTTTTGCGATTATACAATGAAAATATTCCGGATCAGACTTCTGCGCATGGCCGGATATCCCTTTACAGCCAACGATCTGACCATGCAGGAATGGGAAGATCTGGGAGACCTGGAACAAAGTATTAAGTAAAAAAAGTTTAGCGCTTAAAACTTAAACCCGGAGCGACCGCAGGGAGCGACTATGTCTAATCAAAACACAATATCCGTCCAGCTAACCGTCAAAGACGACGGCAGCGTCGTCATGAAGCAATTCGGCCGGACAACCGAAGAGGAGATGGGCAAGGCCGGTAATTCCGCAAAAAAAACAACCAGCTCTTTCGATACGCTCAAATCCTCTTATCTGGACATGGCCGCCAAAGCCGCCACGGCCTATATGGCCATTCAAAAAGCAATGGAATATATGGATAAGGGTGCAAAGGCGTCGCAGGCGGAAGCTTCTTTCCGCACGCTGGCGGCGTCGTCGGGCGAGTCCGCAGATCAGATCATCGCCAACATGAAGCGCGCCACAAACTCGACCATTGATGACAGCCAGATGATGCAGAAAGCCAGCAAGGCCATGATGCTGGAATTTACTGGCGACCAAATCGAAAAAATGTCTGAAATGGCCAGAATTGGCGCAAGAACGACCGGCGAAAATGTGAGTCAGGTTTTTGATGTGATTGTGGACGGCATCAGTACAAACATGCCGAGAGCGTTGAAACGATACGGTGTGATCACAAAAGAGCAAATGGGTACTATAAGTCAGGCGATGGCCGAAGGCGTTGAGGATGTTAATTTGTTCAGCGTAGCCCAGGCCAACCTTGCGGATCAGCAGGCCAAGATGGGGCCGCTTTTTGAAAACGAAGCTGAAAAATTGCAGCAGTTCCGGGCAGAGATCGAAGATACAAAAGAAAGCGTCGGCAAGTTATTGTTACTGATTGAAGGCTTTACGCTTGATAAAATATCAAAGGTTACCGGCATGTATGCGTCAGCAGCCGCAAGCATGGCCACGGGGAGTTTAGAGCCGTTTCGATCTTGGCAGGTTGATCTGAGCGCCGATGAAGTTGGCCTTGAGGAAGCGCAGAAGGAACGGGATAGATATAATGCCAGACTAAAAGCAGCGCAGCAGGGCAAGCAGGACACAGGTTTATCGAAGCTGGGAGATGTCGCCCGGGAAAAAGCCGATCTGGAAACGATGCAGGCGCTGAATAAGGATTACTTCGCATCGCGGGAAACGCAAATCAAAGCGATGGGAGAATTTAAAAAGGCCACAGGAGAAGACGAATATAAAATTGCCGGCGACTCGTTGAAAAAGCAGGAAGAGTTAAACGCCGAATATTACACGCGCATGAAGCAGGAAATCGAATCCGCAGCCGCCGTCCGCTCCAAGTCTGATCGTGACAAGATTTCCGATGCCGTATTTACAGCGCAGCAAATGCAGGCGCTGGATGAGGCAACAACAAACAAGGCCAAAGCATTAATCCAGCAAAGGACGATTGCTTCCGTCCAGGCCGCGCAAAACGATATTAAAAATTTAACCTCGCGCCTGAGCGAGTATCAAACGTATTATGATTCGCTGAAAGCGATGATGGATAAAAATACCGCCGATGAAAAGGCGCACCAGGAAGAGTTGCAAACGCTGCGCCAGCAAAGTATAGATCTCGAAAAATCCACGGCCTCCCTGATTGCCGGGATAAAGGGACCGGACCAGTCACTGTCCGCGCAGCAGCAATATGAAAACGCCCGGTCGGCGCTTAATGCTCAATATGGCAATGCGCTTAATCTTTCCGGGCAGGATGAAATCAAAGCGCTGGAAGCTTATAAACAGGCCGTGGCGGCGCTTCAACAGCAATATGCCAAAGGCATTCCGGGCGTGGCTGATATTTTTGGCAAGGCCGGAGATATTTTATCCGCCAAAACCATCGCGGAAGACGCCCTCTCCGACATCGAGCGCGCTACGCAGAATCAGAAAAATGCCCTCGCGGAATTGACGGCTGAAAAACAGAACCAAATCGCCGTCGATCAGCTTGCGGGACAGCAATTACAAGAGGAAGCCATTAAATCCCAGGGCGAAATCGAAAAATTAAAAACCCTGATGGCCGATCTATCCGCGCAGATTCAGGGAATGCAGAAAACAATTGAGCTAACCGGCATCGATAATGTGTCGGGCGTTGTGAACAGCATCATGGCGCGAATGGAAGCGCTTCACGCACTGGCCGCGCAACCTATCAACATAGGCGGCGGTAGTAGTAGCGGATACAGCAGCCTTAGCGCCGGCAGCGATGGATTTACGGATATACCTTTCACCCTTGGTTCGGGTGTGATCGATTCCTACGCCTCCGGTACTGATTACGTGCCGCGCACCGGCAATTATCAATTGCACCAAGGCGAAGCGGTGATTCCGGCGGCTCAGAACAATAACAGCCGGAGCATGAGTATCGGCGCGTTGCATATAAATATACCGGCCAACGCCGCGCCGCAAAGCAAAGAAGACTGGCGCGCGATTACACGTAATTACATTGTGCCGGAGCTGAGAAAACTCAACGCATAACTTGTCATTCCCGCGGAGGCGGGAATCCAGGAGTTCTATTTCAGATGAGCAAGATCATATTTACCAAAGGCGCGAGCACTTTTACCTTCAGCAAAGGGCGCAAATTTATAATTGACGATCCTGATCAGGTCAATGTACCGGTGGATTACAGCGACGGGAGACAACTGTATGCCTATAATAAAGGAGTTGCCGAAAAATTCTGGAATCTGGTTTATGAAAAATTATCCGCCGCGGATTACTCTAATTTTCGCACATGGCTTTTAACCACAGTCGTCGGCCCGACCAATACGTTTACGATGACAGATGAAAACGGCGCAACGCATACCGTCCGCCTTATGGACACTAAAAATCCGCTCGCCGCCGATGGCGAAGATGCCACCGGTTTTTTATATTCCGGGACTATACATTTAAGGGAGGAAATAATATGAACGAGATGCAATTATACAAACTTTTGCAGGATCATGTCGGGGTGCTCAATGCCCTCGTTGTTGCTCTTTATAACGGCCAGGTCACTGCCGCCGATGCCGCAGCACAGGCCCAAAAAAAAATTGAGCAAACGTTGGCGGGGATCAAAGCGAATAACTAGATAAAAACAGAGAATAAATAATGAGAGAGTTTTCTACAGCGTTTGACGCCGAAAAAAACAGGCGCGCGGATGGACCGGCGCCGATTAATCTGCTAACCTTCGGCTTTGCCACACCGGTATATTTGTCCGACCGGGATATTACGCCTGCGAACGGATCGGCACATCTGGGGCTGGTTAAAACATGGGGGTTTATCGATTCGAGTATTTCTCAGACTCCCGGCAGCGGTATACTCGGCACGATTGAAATCGCTGATCTGCAATTAACAATTATAAACTCTACGACACCGCGATTCAGTGATAATTTTACCGTCTCCAATCCACCGGAAAATGTCACGGTCTCGCTGTATCAATGGTTCGCTCCGCTGCAGGATTCGGAAAAGGAATTAATCTTTAAAGGTATTATTTACGGCCAGCCGGAATGGGATGAATATGTCTGCACCATAACAGTTCGCGGCATCCTCCAAAAATACAATTGCAAAATTGGCGAAGATAAAATTATTTATGCCGATGGCTATCCTGATGCGGATCCGGACGAATACGGGAAAATGGGCAACATTATATATGGTGACTTAAAAGACGTCCCCTGTCATGCCATCGTCTCCGGTGATGTTAATAGCCTTATCGATGATATTACGGAATCACAGACCAGCATTGAGTTATCCGATGCTTCGTATTTTCCCCCCAGCGGCATCATCGGTATTGATGCGGAAAAAATTTCGTATACAGGTAATAGCGGAAATGTATTGACCGGCTGCACCCGCGGGTACAATAGCACGACGGCGGTGACTCATCTGGCTGGATCGGCTGTGTGGGAAGAATTAACATTGTTTGTGTATCAAATCGCCTGTCACCCCGTTAATTTAATCGGCGACATTTTTTGTGATGGGGTAAGAATTACCTCCATGTGCACTAAATATACCGGACAATCCGGCAATGAATTGACCGGTTGGGAGGGCAAAGCGGTCTTTACAGTGCCATCAAAATTGACCCGTCAACAAGCAATCGATTTGTTGATCAATGACGGAATCACGATTCATGACGCTATTGCCGTGGTGGATACGATTGCGGTGATCGACGGAATATCGATATCGGATGCAATCGCAGTATCCGACACCATTGGCGTCAGCACGGGAAGCCACTATCATACGGCGGGGCTGGTAATATATTCCTGGCAGTTTGATTCAGTGGTTGCTTATAGCGGGTCCGTAGTTTACGGGGAACTGCTCATTGATCAAAATTTACAGACGCAAGGTGATTTGTATTCTACAAATGGTGCAGCAAAAGTCACTAAATCAATATATGCGGCTCCAGGCGGGATTCCCTATCAATTTAGAGTATGTTTGCGTACCGGTAGCGATATTAACGGTAAAACCATCACAGCAGAATTTCGAGACACTACAGGATATGATGATGCCAACGCAGTCGTTGCCTGTAATACCATCAACACGACGGTTAAATCAGACTGGACTACCTGCGGAAGTCACTCGAATACATGGGAGCTGTTTAATAATCTATATGGGATAGTATCGCATAATGATACCGGTGGCACTAATGCACATCATTATGTCTGTGAGGTGTGGGTTGAAGTATCATTTTATCCGAATACAAATAACAGCGCCGCCACCGGCGTGGCTAAAACCGGATCGGCATCCAAATCAGGCACCGTCAGTAGATCGGGTGCTGTCACCAAATCAGGTGCGGCATCCAAATCGGGCACGGTTACCCGCGAAGGCGAAGTAACGTTAAGTGGAAATTCCGTGGCCGATGTTCGCGTCGGACAATTGATAACCGCTCATGTACAAGGTTACAGGGATGATATATCCGGTACTTATACCGGCACGCCTAATGCGCTGATCGAACGGCCAGACCATATATTTAAGCACATCTGGTCGATTTTGATGGGTGCTCCTTTTAATGATATTGACACAACATCGTTTGATGCTTCGGGCGCATTTTATGCGGCCAATACCTATAAATTCGCAAAACTGATTAACGAGCCGGTACAGGCGGTTGACCTGCTCACAAGTCTGGCTCTACAATGCCGGTCGCGTTTTATCGTGAGTTCGGAAGGGAAAGCTAAATTACTGGTTCGCCAACTGAATCAATCCAGCAGTCATTCAGTCGTTAAAAATGAGATCAAGTATGATTCTATGTCGGTTAAACGCAGTCTGACAGATGAAATCATTAACCTGTTTTATATTAATTGCGACCTGGATTTAACCCTTAGCCCAAACGACCCGATATCATACAAATATAATCTAAAATTCACGGATGCAACATCAATTACCCGCTATGGGCAGCGCACATGGCAGGGCGCGTCTGATATATTTTGTTTCGATGCGGTCAGAGATACGGCCATGTGCGTAAATGTGGGGAATTTTCTCCTAGCCTATCATTGCCGCGCGCGTAATATGCCACATTTCGGAGTGTTTCTCGATAACCTCGAAATCGAACCCGGTGACATTATCGACATTACACATCCTCTGGATGCCATGACTAATTTTGTCGCCGAGGTTCTGAAAGTTGTCCATCACCTCGGCAACGCTACGCAGATTGACTGGCTGGAAATAACCGGTATCGAAAATACAACATAACAAACAATTTAATCAATGGAGGATCAATAAAAAGTTTTCCACCATACAAACATCCGGGCATTATTTAATGGGTTTAAGATCAAGGTTGTCAGCACAAGATATAATGCCAATAGAGCAAATAAGGCTAAAAAGGTAAACGAACTACTTATCAGTAACTTTTAAGGGGTAAAAAGCCGATTGGCGGCGGGGATAATCAAATGAACCTTGATACAATCAAATGATTTTGGGAAGTCATTTAACGCGTCCTTCCCCCC
>JQDQ01000056.1 GCA_000747625.2 Smithella sp. SCADC | reverse complement strand
AGATTGCCACCCCGATTACATCGAGGGCAGGCACCGGCTGAGAGCCGTCTCCTAAGAAACTTCAATGAGCGATTCCCCTCTTTTCTAAAGAGGGGAGATTTTACGGAATTGCATCAATTGAAAAATCCCCCTCAATCCCCCTGATAAAAAGGGGGAGGAAGAGACCGTGCCGGGATAGTTCAGTTTCTTCCATTTATAACCCGGTGCACAGCTCCGGGTAAATTGCCCGCAATGACATTTTATTTCGATGTGGCTTGAAACCAGGGGATGAAAGATTAAGCAATTGTCCAGTGCGGCGGGCGCATAGCCTTACAAAACGTTGAAAGATTTCCAGATTGCCGATGTTGGACACTTCCCGGACATCCCGTTCTACATAGGTCTGATAATAACCCGCCAGCCAGTCCTGAGGCGCCAAACCCTGATCATAAATCCGCGGATAAAATCCCCGATACAGCATGGTTTCTAAATTGAAAGCCGGTGCTTCTCTGGATTTAGGAAGATCGTTCCACGCCCAGGGATCTCGCGATGGCAATCCACGCAATTCATCTATACTGAATGCCAAAAGATGAACGATAGCAGTGCGACCGGCCAAAGTTTGGTTGACTTTTGCGGACAGGTGGAATTGCTGCGATCCGGTCAGGATAAATTTACCACTGTTAACACCGGAATCAACGATTCCCTACAGGTATGAAAGCAGTCCCGGTGCTCGTTGAATCTCATCGAGAATCACACCATCTTTGTATCGTTTCAGGAAACTACGGGAATCAGAAAGAGCGAATTCTCTTTCGTGGGGTTTTTCCAAGCTGACGTATTCATGATTTGTGAACACCATCCTGGTAAGTGTGGTCTTACCGGATTGTCGGGGACCAGTGATTGTCACCACTGGAAACTGCCCGGCAAGGGATAGAAGTTTATCCGATAATGTTCTTTTAATCATACCGGAAGTGTACCAGAAAATTATTTATTGTCAAATTGAAAGTCATAGTTTCAATTAGCAAAGCTGTCATTCCCGAATGGGCCACCTTTTGTCATCCCCGAGTGGTTTAGTCGGGGATCTAGTATTTATTCCTTTCTGGATTTACCCCAAGGGGCACCATGGCCCGCCAGGAGCACGCGGGAACGACATTATTCATTGTCCCACAGCACTGCGTGCCTTAAAGGTGAAAGGTGAAAAATAAAAGTTTTAAGTAATTTTCCACAGCGCTATGCGCCTGGGATAATTTCCAACAGCTTGGATAGTGCGACTTGCGCTTTGAACTCGCTTCGCTCGTTCTCAGCGAGTCTTACTACATCCAGCAAGCTTCAGTGCACTTTGTTGCTGAAGCTTGGGTCTCATTAAAGAGTGGATGGTGAATAGTAAAAAACAACCTTCTGTTTTTAATCCAACCATTGTGCGGTATCCTGGCTGAAAAATTCTTCCAATGGAATACCCGGCCCGCCGATAATTAGTGATTTTGCTTCCGGGTATTGGCTTTGAAAACGAGCCAGTCCGGATAATTTTTTGCTTGCTCCGCTTTTTACTTCAATAGCCCGGATATCCGCGCCTCTGGCGACTACATAATCAACTTCGTAATGGCCTTCACGCCAGTAGGTGATTGTATATTCGATTGAATTTAAGTTGTTGCAAAGACAGGCGCCCACAGCATTTTCAATCAGTCTGCCCCACCAGATCGAATCGGCGACGGATGCGTCAAAGGTTCGTGTGGAAAGCGCATTGATCAGAGCGTTGTTCCATAAGACAAGCTTGGGACTGCTGCCGCGCTTGCGTTGTTTGTTGCGTGAAAATAATTCAAGTCCGCTTACCAAAAATGCGGATTCAAGCAACTTCAAATAATGAGCAAGGGTTGTGGTATTGCCGGCATCGTGCAGCTGCCCCAGCATCTTGGTATAAGAGACAAACTGGGCCGGTAGTGTGGCTGCAAGGGCAAAGAGGTGCCGCAGCAAAACCGGTTTGGCAATTTTACTCATCTGGAGCACATCGCGTGCCAATACGGTTTCGATGAGCGAATCGGTAATGTAGCGTTTCCATGAAAACTCGTTATTGATGAATGATGCTGCTCCCGGATACCCGCCGAAAAAAATCCACTGTTCCAGATTCCAGCCGAAAGCGGCTTTGCATTCGCTGTAGCTCCAGTGGCTGCAGCGATGGAGAAAAAATCTTCCCGCCAGACTTTCTGTCAGACCTTCCTGCATTAGCAAAGAAGATGAACCTAAAATCAAGACTCTGATTTCCGGCCCGCCCGAACGACCGTCCCAGAGAATTTTTAGAGTTTCACTCCATCCCCTTACTTTTTGCAGTTCATCGAGAATCAGAATGACGGGGC
The DNA here is from genome assembly GCA_000747625.2 of Smithella sp. SCADC. Taxonomy (GTDB): domain Bacteria; phylum Desulfobacterota; class Syntrophia; order Syntrophales; family Smithellaceae; genus Smithella. The sequence continues at coordinate 9,374 of JQDQ01000056.1, read as the reverse complement.
TTTTGGAGGTATTACTTTCCGTAACGGCTCGTTTCCAATGTGTTTCAATCCAGGAGGAATCCAAAGGAACGGGACTGTCCGCAGTTACGTAAATTGTGGGAATTTTAATAGATTTTTGAATTTGAAGAGCAATCGTTGTTTTTCCGACTTGTCTTGGCCCGATCAAAACATGAATGACGGGTGTCGGTTTGGAAAGCTCTTCTCTTAAAGTTGATAATAAATGACGTTCAAAATTCATAAGTTGTTTATATCAAATGTTTTATATGCAATCAAGCATATTTACTCAATGACTGAGTAATATTACTCAACGAGAAAAAATTTTTAGGTTTTAAGTAGAAATAAAAAATAGTTTTAAGTAATTAAGTAGTTAAGATTGTCTGTAGCTTAGTCAATGGCAGAGCGGTTACATTCTTGCTGATAGGGTACGTTTCGCTGCCCGGATAAATGACATAGCCCCGCTTACAGAATAAATCTTCATAGGCATTCCAGAATCCTTTTGATACGGCGGGACTCAGAGAATATTTTATCTCGACAGGGACTGGCTTGTTCTGTTGATCGAAATATAAGAAGTCTATTTCGGCCCCGGCGTTTGATCTGTAAAAATAGTATTGGCTGTTTTCAGGTAAAAGAGAGACAATCTGCTCAATCACAAATCCTTCCCACGATGCGCCAACAGATGGATGTCCCGTTAGATCGTCAAGTGTCTTTATCCGCAGCAGGGCATGGTTTAGTCCCGAATCGCGGATATACACCTTCGGCGATTTAATCAGACGTTTTTTTGTATTGGTGTGATAAGGCTGAAGTTGTCTCACTATAAATGTTGATTCCAGGATATCCAGATAACGGCGGACTGTCGGGGCGGAAATACCGAGACTACCCGCGATTTTGCTGGCATTCCAAAGTTGACCATGGCTGTGTGCAAGCATTGTCCAAAATCGGCGAAGCTGCATGGCAGGAATATGGATTTCAAGCTGTGGTATGTCCATTTCCAGGTATGTTTTGATATAGCTTTCCCTCCAGATAAAGCTTTCATCATCATTTTTTGCGAGGTAACTGTTTGGATATCCGCCGCGAAGAAGCAGATTTTTTAATTTTCCGGCGTCTGTTTCGAAAAGATTCAAAGGCGTAAGCTCATGATAAATGATGCGGCCGGCAAGACTTTCCGATGAATGACGGATAAGTTCAGGTGATGCAGATCCAAGAATTAGAAAACGGCCGCTAATCCTGTTCTGATCAACCAGAGCTCTAAGGAGCGGATACAAAGACGGCATCCTCTGAATTTCATCAATAATGACAAGAGATTTTTCGAATTGTCGCAAATACAATTCGGCATCCTGAAGTTTGTTGAGGTCTGAGGGTAATTCAAGATCAAGATAGACAGCATCGGGTCTGGCAATTTTCTTAACGGCTTTGGCAAGGGTTGTTTTTCCGACTTGCCGTGAGCCAAGAATGCCGACCACAGGATAAGTTTTTAATGATTTTAGAATGATACCTTTTAGTTTACGTTTAATCATTGTTGTATATTAAAACATCTACTTTCATTTTGCAATGATAAAGTAAAAACAGATTTAAGTAGTTAACTGGTTAAGCACAAAAACAAGAAGTTTAGACGCTTTAAAAACATCCGTTCTACGTTCAAGGTTTCACAACCCCGTGAAGGGTGAAGGGTGAAGGGTGAAGGGTGAAGGGTGAATCCACCTTCGTCACTTCGTGACACCTCCGCCAGCGGAGGACACAACTATATTCTACGTCAGAAGCCATTTCCAGATAGGAATTATTTTAATTTTATTCTCTATGACGGTTTCGTCATCCCATGTTACTATTGTACCTGTCTGGAGCGAAAGTTCATCCATTGCGCTTTTCAATCCATGGAGCTCTCTTGCAAATGTTTTTTTATCCGACATTTCCCAGCATACTTGAATCAGTTGCGTCTCGCCTGAAATTCTGTCCCGCGTAAAGAAATCAACTTTACGCCCGTCTTTTGTGGTGACATATTCCACATCATGCGCCCCGCGACGCAAATGCATAAATACCATGGTTTCCAGTAACTGGCCGCAATTATATGAATTACGAAAGGTCATGGCATTTAAAAGTCCGGTATCAATTGTGTAGATTTTTGCCGGGTTGATGAGCCTTGATTTTTCAGAACGACTGTGAATGGGAACTTTGTAAAACAAAAATGCATCTGTCAAATGATCAAGATATTCGTACAGGCTGTTCTTGGTGCATTTGATCGACATGCTTTTCATGGTGTTGAAGAATTTGTTAACACTGAATTGCCCGCCGGAAGAATTCATAATATGGCGGACAAGATATTTAAGCACCAGAATATTGCTGACCTTATGGCGCTCGATAATGTCTTTAAGTAATACAGAATCAATATAACCTTGTAATATTTCAATGCGAAGATTGATATCCGATTTTTGTACTTCCGGGAAGCCGCCGATTTCAAGATAATTTTTTACAGTCTTGCGCAATACGGAGGATGTGTTCGCTCCAAACGTTTTTGGTCTGTAGGAAAAAAGCCCGTGATATTTTAAATATTCCTCAAAACTGAACGGGAATATTTCTGTGGCTAAAGAACGCCCCCGTAAACTGGTGGCTATTTCCGAGCCAAGTAACTTTGATGATGATCCGGTAATGAATATTTGAAGATTTTCCGTATCAAGCAAACGCCTGATGAACATTTCCCATTGATCAATTCGCTGTATCTCATCAAAGAAAAAATAACAGCGAGCGTTTCGATTTTCAGGATATTTCCCGAAATAGACATCAAGAATTTCCTGAAAATTATTAACATTAAACTCAAGCAACCGATCATCTTCAAAGTTAAGATAGAGTATCTCCTCTTTTTTTATTCCCGCGGCAATCAGTTCTTTTATTTTTTGATAACAAAACCAGGTCTTGCCCGCTCGCCTCATCCCTATGACAACTTCTGCCTTGCCCTTTACTTCAGAAAATTCCTTATTTCTAATTACCAGCTCAGGCAATTTCCGTTCATGGAAATCATCAATAAGTTGCGAAATTATATTTTTCATAGTGACAATATATCTCTTTTTTAGAGATAATACAACTTTTTTTATCTCTTTTTTAAAGATAATTAAGTAATTAAGTGGTTAAGGGTTAAGAGTGAATCCACCTCCGTCCCTATGGGACACCTCCGCCGGCGGAGGATAAAAGGGTTAAACAAGGGATAAAAGAAATTTCTCCATGCTGAGAATCCTGATTTTATCTTTTCTTATGTCAATATTTCTCTCGTCAACAATCTGGTATAAAAAAGGTATGTCAAGTTTATTGCCAAAATAAGTTAAGCTTTTCAAAATGTCTTTTGATGATGATTTAACTTCAACAGCAAACCATGGTCTCCCGTTATTTGTTACCAGAAAATCTACCTCCCGGCCATCAATGTCTCGTAAAAAACACAAATCCGTTTTGTAACCATCCACATCATGAAGATAGTGGCATAATTTGAGCAAATGCGAGGCAACGACATTTTCAAGTTTTGCGCCACGGTTATCGGTTATTTCCGACCAATCCCATAAATAAAGCTTTGGTTCTTTTTTTAGCGATTTTATCTTCTTATTTGTGAACGGATAGATTCTGAAATGATAGTAAAATCTCTCTAGTATATCCATCCAATTTGCCACTGTTTTATGCGCTACAGAAAGATCTTCCCGCAATGCGTTCAGGGATAAGAGAGACCCGACTTTTGTTGGAATAAGATCAACAAGAATCTGCAGCGATGACAAATCTCTAATATTTTCCAGATCCCTGATATCTTCCTTTACCAGCCGCTCCAAACGCTGAGAGTGCCAGCGCCTTAAGCCCCTTTCGCTTTGTTTCAAAAACGGCTCAGGAAAACCGCCAAATTTTATCAGCGACGCTAACGCCTTGCTTGCTTCCGGTGGCGCATTAACGATACTGATTTCATCCAGAGGTTTAATTAGATTCTGCTTCTCAAAACATTCGGCCAGCGAGAATGGATGAAGGCGATAATAAAAATACCTTCCCATCAGTGAATCGCCACCGCGCCTGTATACATCAAGCCGCGCGCTTCCCGTCACAAGAATCTTAAAATCTCCGCGATGCTTATCATACTGACCTTTTAGATAATTTTTCCAATCCTTGTATTTATGTATTTCATCAAATAAAATTATCCCGGCATTACCCTTGAAGCTTGACTGTATAATATTCCGTCTGTCTTCCCGGACGTCCCAATTCAGATAGTCGCTCGTCTTGTAATGGTTTTCGGCAATATATTTTGCCATGCTGGTCTTTCCAACCTGCCTGGCTCCGCCGATGAAAACCATCTTTTCATCCAAATCGCGGAGGATATCATCAACAAGGTATCTTTTTTTCATGAATAACATTTACCAGATCTTTCTACCATAGTCAAATATTATGGCAAGATTATTGGACTAGAAGCAAAAATACTTTTTGTCATTCCTCACGGATGCATTTGGCCGGAATCCAGGAATGTTATGGATCCCCGACAGGCCCACTCGGGGATGACATATTTTGGCCCACTCGGGGATGACATATTTTGGCCCACTCGGGGATGACATATTTTTTTAGAAGTTTAGATGGTTTAGAAGGTTGGATGTTTAGCACTCCGTTTTCCTCCCCCTTCGCCCCCTCCAGAGGGGACAGTGAATTGTGAAAGGTGAACGGTGAAGCGTTATGCCGTGATTCATAATTCTTTCTTATTTAATCGCGATTTCTAAGTTTCCGGTTCTCTGCTTAAATGCATCACGGCCACGATGAGAACAGTTTCTTTTCGAATCTTGTAAATAACTCCATAAGGAAATCTATTGGTTCTGCAACGATGTGTGCGATTCGATAGTTTAAACCAGGCATTGGGGTAGTATAAAAGAAAGGTAATTTCCATTACTATCTGATTTTCTCAATTTCGTTAAATATATCTTTTGCCGGAATTGCATTTATTTCACCACGCTCAAACGCTTCTATTCTGTTCTCTGCCTCTTGAGCCCATAATGCATTAATCGCATCTCTGCCTTGAAACTCAAAGCTGGATAAAATATTTTCAACCAATTCGGCACGTGCCAGCGGAGGCAGTTCCAATGCATCAGCGAGTATATTTTCTGCGTGTTTTGGCATATGTTGCTCCCTCCAAAAATCTTACTTTTAACGCTGATATTTTTGCACAATTATTTTTGATTTTCAAGAAGTAAAAAATTCGAGTTCCAGGTTCAGAAAAGACTGTTTTAAGTAGTTAAGCACAAAAGCAAGAAGTTTAGACGCTTTAGATGTTTGGAGGTTTAGCGCAAAAGCAGTTTGGATGTTTAGACGGTTTAAAAACATCCGTTCTACGTTCTAGTGCATACTTGCAAAAGTTACCGATATGTCATTTCGACCGAAGGGAGAAATCTTATTCAATGATTATAAAGATTTCTCAGTCACTTCGTTCCTTCGAAATGACACGGTTAATATTGAAATCAAGCACTAGATTCACTAAACACCTGTGAAGAGTGACTGGTGAAGAGTGAAGGGAGAAAAGATATAAGTTTTCTCCCCGGCATGCGCCGGGCTTTCGCCTTCGGTCGAAATGACATCTTCCTGGATTCCCGCCTGCGCGACTGTGTCGCAATGTCTTTGCGACCGAATATAATGAGCGAAGCAATCTCATAAGCTATTAATAACATTAGATTGCCGCATCCCGATAAATCGGGATGCGCACTGACAAACAGCTATTGCGACACAGTCTCTGCGCTAGAATGACAAGGTACTGTTATTCTGCGAATTCGCCGGTGTCGATCCACTCTTTGTTCAGAATGGTCCAGAAGTCATCGGCAAGGCCTTTGTTGATGTATTCGTAGGGAAGCCAGCCGTAGCCATCTTCGCCCCAGCCTGTGCCCCAGGAGTTTCTTATTAAAAGGGCACCGGTCGTTTCCACCTTGTTTTGTGTATTTTTGATTTTCATTTTGTCGTCATACCCTATGGCCACGATGGCATGTCCGCCTTCGATCTTTTCTTTCGGGGATGGATAGGGAATACGTCCGGTCTTATCCGCTTGCTCGATAGAGTTGTATACGGTGAAGCCAAACATGGCGGGATGCCCCTTGGCCATGTAGGTTTTGAGCTGGTTAAGCAGTTTTGCGGGGTCTGTATTCGGTGGATCATGCCGGAAGTATTTGAGTGTCTGGTAGTTGGAAGCAAAGGCATAGGTGAAGGCGTTTGGTTCCAGATCAAAGTTCTTTTCGTCGTCTGTGTAGGGCCAGTAGTCTTCCGGCGGTACTCCAAAGAGAATCATGGCGCCCATTGTTGTCCGCAGGTAGGCGCCGGTATCGCCTTTTGCTTTCATCAGGTTGCGGGTAACTTTGTAGAGAAAGAGACGCGAGGCGTCCGTATGTCTGCCAAAGGCTTTGCGCTCGTAGTATTCGATGATTCCGGCTCCCGCATTGGCTGTGCAGGAACCAAGCATTCCCTGATCTTCAACAGGCGAGCACCATGGTCGCAGATCTACGGCAGCAGGCAAGCTGTCTGCTTTGATTTTTGTGCGCTTTGTGGATGTAGATTTAAGCAGTGTTTTTATTTCGCCGGTTTCTTCTGTGTAGTCCCTAAAATCCGGATAATCAGGAAGCCAACCCATGCCGCGTTTTCTTGAGAATGTGATCATTTTTTACCTCCCTTTTAAAAGAATGTGAATAGTGAATGGTGAATAGCACCTTTTGTCTCGCGTAGGCGGGAATCTAGAAATCTTTAAATAATTAAGTACAAAAGCAAAATGTTTAGACGGTTTAGTACAATTAGCAGATTGGATGTTTGGAAGTTTATACATAGTAATACTAGTTTCTATACCTTTAAAAATAAGTAATTCCCCGCGGCACTACGTGCCTGGGATAATTCGACTAGCGCTTCAAATCCCGATAAATCGGGACTCGTTCTTAGCGAGTCTCATTAAATTTTTTCAAGCGGCTTTTTTTGTTTTGCCAGTAATAGCATGTAGCCTCAGCCCAAGAGCACTCACGACTTTTAAAACTGTAGAAAATTCAGGATTCCCGTCCGGCGATAATGCCTTATATAAGCTCTCACGCCCCAGTCCGGCTTTTTTCGCTACCTGTGTCATTCCCTTAGCTTTGGCAATATCCCCAAGAGCCACCGCTACTAATTTGTGATCATTTTCCTCCAAGGCGGCTTCTAAATATGCAGCCATGTCTTCCTCTGTTTCAAGGTATTCGGCAGCATCCCATCTTTTTGTTGTTTTTTTCTTCATCTTTACACCTCAATTTCAAGAGCAAGCTTTTTTGCCTTCTGAATGTCGCTTACCTGAGTTGTTTTATCTCCGCCGGCAATGAGAATGATTAATTGGTCATTTCTTTGTGTGAAATATACTCGGTATCCGGGGCCATAATCTATTCTCAATTCAGAAATTCCGTCACCAACCGGCTTCGCATCCCCCAGGTTACCCAATGAGACCCGTCTAATCCGAATTGCAATCCTCGCGCGCGCTTTTCTATCTTTAAGTTTTTCAAACCATTTAATGAAGTATTCCGTCTGACGGATTTCTATCATGGCTTTAGTGTATTCCACAAGATACTATATGTCAAGAAAGAAATTTAAGTATTAAGTAGCTTTAAATATTCTGTGAATCGTGAATTTTGAATGTCTTCTCGATCTTAGTCAATACGTTTTTTGCTTTTTCCGGCTCATCGTGACGCGCTATGTATTGATAGAGATCATCGAGGTCTCTAACCGCGTCGGTTGTCAAAAAAACCTCAAAGGACATCAGCGGTCTTCCTCTTTATTACGCAGACGGTTAATAACACTGGCGGCGCTTTCAACTTTACCAGCTTCGATTTTTTGGTTGCCAAGTGCCAGTATCTTCAAAAGAGCCATAGTTTCTAAAGTTTGTTCGTAGCTTTCGATGTTCTGTATGACGACTTTTGCTTCGCCGTTCTGGGTTATAACAAGCGGCTCTTGCTTTGCTCCCATGTTGCGTACGATTTCAGCAGCATGAGACTTCAGGTAACTGATTGGCTTGATTTGATTTGATAATTTCACGAATCATTTCTCCTTGTATTGGGTGGACTGATTATAGTCCATAAACAGGTCGTATGTCAAACGCTTTAAAAACAGTAATTAAGATTTAAGTTTTAAGGGTTAAGTAATTAAGTACCTTTAGTCATTCCCGACCTGGAGACTGTGTCGCAACCCTCATTTGTCATTGCAACCGCCCATTTGTCATTTCGACCGAAGGGAGAAATCTTTTAGATTCCTCTTCGTCCCGATACATCGGGACTTATCTGAATGACATACCTTTTTAGATGATTAGATGCTTTAGATGTTTGGAAGGTTAGCAGCTAAACTTCTAACCCTCTGATCTTCTGATCCTCTCAGGGGTAGCCGGTGGGATTTTGGGATTGCCAGCGCCAGGCGTCGGCGCACATATCGGCAAGATTGCGTCTGGCCTTCCAACCCAGAAGTTTTTGCGCAAGCTTTGTATCTGCATAGCAGGCGGCTATATCACCGGGGCGGCGTTTGGTAATACGATAAGGTATCACCTTCCCCGATGCTTTTTCAAAAGCGTGAAGTATTTCCATAACGGTGTAACCGCTACCGGTGCCCAGGTTAATAATCTGCGGTGTTTTGAAAGTAGCCGTATCTATTTTTTTCAGAGCGGCCACATGCCCTTCTGCCAAATCCATAACATGGATATAGTCCCGCACACCTGTGCCGTCTGATGTCGGATAGTCGTTACCGAAAATATTTACTTTTTTATGACGGCCCATGGCAACCTGACTGACATAGGGCATGAGGTTGTTGGGAATTCCCTGAGGGTCTTCTCCCATCAAACCGCTTTCATGAGCGCCGGCAGGATTGAAGTATCGCAGCAGGGCAATACGCCAGGCCGGATCGGCAACATGAATGTCTTTGAGAATCTGCTCGATCATTTGTTTGGTGCAGGCATAAGGACTAGCGGGCATCGGCAAATAATTCTCCTTAATAGGAATGACGGATGCTTCTCCGTAAACAGATGCTGATGAGCTGAAGATTAATTTTTTCACGTCGCGCATATTCATGACTTTGCAAAGCGAAATTGTGCTTTGGATGTTGTTTTCGTAGTACTTCAGTGGTTCGGTGACCGATTCTCCCACGGCCTTGAATCCCGCAAAGTGAATAACAGATGCGATGGAATGCTTTTGAAATATTTTATTTAGTGCCATTGTGTTCTGCAAATCAATTTTATAAAAAAACGGAAGCTTGCCTGTGATTTTTTTTATTCTCTTCAAGACAGAAACTTTGCTGTTGGAAAGATTATCGACAATAATCGGCTCATAGCCCGCGGCCATGAGGGCCACAACAGTGTGGCTTCCGATATACCCGGTCCCTCCGGTGACAAGAATAGAAGTTTG
>JQDQ01000055.1 GCA_000747625.2 Smithella sp. SCADC | reverse complement strand
ATCACGGAATTTAATACCGATAGTTATTTACAGGACAACGAATCCCTTGAATTCGGCGACTGGAAATTTGAAGTTATCTTTACTCCAGGACATGCCGCCGGACATGTTTGCTTTTTCTTCAGAGAAAAAGGATTCCTGCTGGCCGGTGATCATATTCTGCCTTTTATCGCGCCGATTCTTAGCCCGGATATATTTGATGAAAGTTTTCGTCCATTGGCGACCTATCTGGATTCGCTCAGCGATATTGAAAAATTGCCCGTCTCCACTGTTTATCCGGGACACGGTAATTCCTTTGTTGATTTAGACGAAAGACTGGCAGACATACGCAAGCATCACCAAAAAAGAATAAATGTTGTTCTTGATCATGTGAACATACAACCTAAAACTACCTATGACATTTGCCATGAAATTATCAGTGCCACGCTTTCGGATTTCGACAAATTTTTGGCCTTGAATGAAACCCTTATTTATTTAAAGGAACTAAAAGCTGAAGGCGCCATAAAAGAAGAAACCGCCAACGATGTTTTGTTTTACACCAAAGCTTGAGGATAATTGTTGACAGATGTTTTATAATGATTAATATACGCCGCCTGATTGAATGAGAATATTTAGGAATTTTTAAATTTGAGTAAACACTTACAAAAAGAAATTGAACGACGACGCACATTCGGCATCATTAGCCATCCCGACGCGGGCAAAACCACGCTCACGGAAAAGCTTTTGCTTTTTGGCGGAGCCATTCAAATGGCCGGAGCGGTCAAAGCACGCAAGGCATCCAAGCACGCGCTGAGTGACTGGATGGCTATTGAGAAAGATCGCGGCATTTCCGTCACTTCGTCGGTCATGAAGTTCGAATACGCGGACTGCGAAATAAATCTTCTGGACACACCCGGTCATCAGGATTTCTCGGAAGACACTTACCGCGTGCTCACCGCAGTGGATAGCGCACTCATGGTGATTGACGGCGCCAAAGGCGTCGAGACGCAAACCCAGAAATTGATGGAAGTCTGCCGCTTACGTAACACTCCAATTATAACCTTTATCAACAAACTTGATCGCGATTGTCTGCCGCCACTGGATATTCTGGCGGACATCGAAGACAAACTGCAGATAGAATGCTCGCCGCTATCCTGGCCAATAGGAATGGGCAAGCGCTTCAAAGGCGTTTACAATATGTACGATAAAAAACTGCATCTGTTCACGCCGGGAAAAGCGCGACGTTCGGAAGGCGGAGTTGTCATCAATGACTTATCCGATCCGCTGCTTGATGAATTACTGGAGAGCCAGGCCAATGAACTGCGCGAAGAAGTCGCTCTTTTGGAAGGAGCGGCCAACCCCTTTGATTTAAAAGAATACTTAAAGGCGGGCCAGACGCCTGTTTTCTTCGGCAGCGCCATCAATAACTTCGGCGTCAAGGAACTGCTGGACGCCTTCGTGGAAATCGCTCCGCCGCCGGTCGCCCGTCCGACAACAACAAGAGAAGTATCTCCTGATGAAAATGACTTCTCCGGTTTCGTTTTTAAAATACAGGCGAACATGGATCCGGCGCATCGCGACCGCATCGCTTTCATGCGGATTTGTTCGGGACAATTCCAGCGCGGCATGAAAGTCATTCATCACCGCATCGGCAAGGAAGTATCTCTCGCCAACGCCACAATTTTTATGGCGCAGGACCGCACCAATGTCGAAGAGGCCTATCCCGGAGATATTATCGGCATCCATAATCACGGCACAATTAAAATCGGCGACACCTTCACACAGAAAGAACCGCTCAAGTTCACCGGCATCCCGCATTTCGCACCGGAGCATTTCTGCCGAGTACGGCTCAAAGATCCCCTGCGCATGAAACATCTACAGAAAGGATTGATTCAACTCTCCGAAGAAGGCGCGATTCAGGTTTTCAAACCTCTGTGGGGATCGGATAATATCCTGGGAGCGGTAGGCGCTCTGCAATTTGACGTGACGATGTCACGGCTCCAGGATGAATACAGCGTTTATGCTGATTATGAAAAAACTGACTACGCCGCTGCTCGCTGGGTCACTTGCGACGATGTTAAGATCATGGAAGATTTTCAGAAGAAAAATCAAACCAACCTCGCGCTCGACACTGAAGGAAATCTTGTCTATCTGGCGCTAAGCGAATGGCGACTTTCGCACACCATGGAAGAGTGGCCGAAAGTTAAGTTTCATAAGACCATGGAAAAGAGCTGATTGCCTCTTAGTTATCATCTTTTAGCATCGGTAAAAATACTAATTGAAGTTTTTATTAATTTAACGTAGTCACATTGGCGTAAGTAATGATCCGAAAAAAGGGGAGGCCATTTAACCGTACAGTTTCCGTTGTTTTTTCGGGGTATAAGAAAAATCAAGCCCATAAAAGGAGATAAAAAATGAACACCGCCGGCTCAACCAAAATAGCGGATATTAAAATTGATCCCAACAACCTCTACAAGGAAGAAGCATTTACCGATCTGACTTTCGCCACAATCAGACGCCTTACGCCCGTAAAAATTGACAGCTCACCTGACGAAAGCAGAGAACCTATTTTTACCGGCATGACCCAGCTTATGTCGCCCAACGGTCCAATTCCTGTTCAATGCCTTATTGAAGGCGCAAAGACTCTTAGCGAAGCGGTGGATAAATTACCGGCAGCTATTGAAAAAACTGTTCATGCGATGATTGCCGAGGCCAGGGAAATGGAACGGCAGGAAGCATCGAAAATAATTGTCCCCTGATAATAAAAATCAAGGATTTTACTTTAGTCTTTTATCCATACCTACAAATCCGCAATCCGGCTGGTAGCAGGTCACGTTCAGAAATTCGCATTTTTGCTTGCAGGAAGGGCATATTTCCGGCGGCTGAATTTCCACGACTGTATTGCCGCAATTACTGCATTTCCAGGTATTCTCGGGAACGGGTGTTTTTTGGTCTGTCATTGCCGTATTTTCTCCTTATTGTTTTTTCATAAATCCAATGTAAAAATAACAAGATAGATATTTTTTCACTTCCGTAACGAATGTACTTGATATTATACCTTACTTTCGGTAAACGAATATACCATTTTTATTCGGAGCAACACAATGCCGAAAAACACCAAAAAAAACGATCTGGCGGGATTGACCCTGTTGGGCAAACCTGCAAGACCTACGCGCAAGCTGGAGACATTTCCCAATCACAACGACAGCCGCGATTACATGGTTACTCTGCAAACAGAAGAATTTACCTGTGTCTGTCCCAAGACAGGACAGCCTGATTTTGCTAAAATAAAAATCCAATACATACCGGACAAGAAAATTATAGAATCCAAATCGTTGAAATTGTATCTTTGGTCTTTCCGCGATGAAGGCGTTTTCCACGAACATGTTACCAATATAATTCTTGATGATCTGATCGCTGCACTCAAACCCCGCTGGTGCAAGGTAAGCGCGGAGTTTGCCGTGCGGGGCGGTATCGGAATCACTGTTGATGCTGAATATAAAAAATAATCCCTTATAAGGAAAGGACAATAAATGGGAAAAAGAACGGATATAAAAAAGGTTTTGATTATCGGCTCCGGGCCTATTGTTATCGGTCAGGCTTGCGAATTTGACTACTCGGGAACCCAGGCCTGTAAGGCTCTGCGCAAACTCGGCTATAAAATAGTGCTGGTCAATTCCAATCCGGCGACAATCATGACCGATCCGGGCATGGCGGATGTCACCTATATTGAACCTCTTAATTTACAGGCATTGACGGAAATAATCGAAAACGAAAAACCGGATGCGATCCTGCCGAACCTCGGCGGCCAGACCGGTCTTAATTTAACTTCCGAACTGCACCGCAAAGGCGTTTTAAAGAAACACGGGGTCAAGGTAATCGGCGTTCAGGTTGACGCCATCGAACGCGGCGAAGATAGAATCGCGTTTAAAGAAACCATGAACAAACTGGGCATCGAAATGCCGAAGAGCGAACCAGCCGTTACCGTGGAAGAAGCGGAAAAGATCGCCGCCAAGCTCGGCTATCCGGTCGTTATTCGTCCGGCCTACACCATGGGCGGAACAGGCGGCGGCATGGTTTATAATCTGGAAGAATTGCGCGTCATCGCCAGCCGTGGCATTTCGGCAAGTCTCATCGGACAGATTCTGGTGGAAGAATCAGTAATCGGCTGGGAGGAACTGGAACTGGAGGTCGTCCGTGACGCGAAAAATCAGATGATTACCGTCTGCTTTATTGAAAACGTTGACGCTATGGGAGTGCATACCGGCGATTCCTACTGCACAGCGCCCATGCTGACCATTTCCCCCGAACTGCAAAAACGACTGCAAAAATATTCTTACGACATTGTGGAAGCCATTCAGGTAATCGGCGGAACAAATGTCCAGTTCGCGCATGATCCCCAAACAGACCGCGTGGTGGTCATTGAAATCAATCCGCGCACTTCACGTTCTTCGGCGCTGGCATCGAAAGCTACCGGTTTTCCCATTGCGCTCATTTCTTCTATTCTCGCTTCCGGCGTAACGATGGATGAAATTCCCTACTGGCGCGACGGATCTCTGGAAAAATACACGCCATCGGGCGATTATGTTGTCGTCAAATTCTCCCGCTGGGATTTTGAAAAATTCCCCGGCGCAGAAGACAAACTGGGCACGCAGATGCGCGCCGTCGGCGAAGTTATGAGCATCGGTAAAAATTATAAAGAAGCCTTTCAAAAATCCATCCGCTCGCTGGAAAAGAAACGCTACGGCTTGGGTTTCGTCAAGGACTTTAACACAAAATCGTTGGAAGAATTATTGGAAATGCTTTCCGAGCCATCGAGTGAACGACAATTCATTATGTATGAAGCTCTGCGCAAAGGGGCTTCCGTGGATGCACTTTCTACCAAGACATATATTAAAAAATATTTCATCGAGCAGATGAGGGAACTGGTGGAACTGGAAGAAAAGATTCTTAAATACAGGAACAAGAAACTGCCTGATGATTTGCTGATTCAGGCGAAAAAAGACGGCTTTGCCGACCGTTACCTCGCGCAAATTCTGGAAAAGAAGGAAGAGGGTATCCGCAAACAGCGGTTGACTCTGGGATTAAGTGAAGCATGGGAAGCAGTGCCGGTCAGCGGAGTCGAAAATGCGGCTTATTATTTTTCCACCTACAACGCGCCGGATACAGTTTCTGTAACCTCCAACCGCAAGATTATGGTTTTGGGTGGTGGACCGAACAGAATCGGACAGGGAATCGAATTCGATTATTGCTGTGTGCACGCGGCTTTCGCCCTGCGTGATGAGGGAATCGAATCCATCATGGTTAACTGCAACCCCGAAACTGTTTCCACTGATTACGACACTTCCAACAAACTTTATTTTGAGCCGCTCACCGTGGAAGATGTTTTGAGTATTTACGAAAAAGAAAAACCCGAAGGCGTTATCGTCCAATTCGGCGGACAGACTCCGCTCAATATCGCAGCTGATCTGGCGAAAGCAGGAGTAAAAATTATCGGCACGTCACCGGAAACGATTGACCTGGCGGAAGACCGCGACCGTTTCCGTAAAATGATGGATAAGCTGGGCATCCCCATGCCCAAATCCGGCATGGCCAGCAATCTGGAACAGGCGCTCAAAGTTGCGGGCGGCATCGGCTACCCCTTGATGGTTCGTCCTTCTTATGTATTAGGCGGACGCGGCATGGAAGTTGTGCATGATGAAGAGATGCTCAAACGTTATGTCCATGCGGCCGTCGGCGTCACACCGGACAGACCTATCCTGATTGACAAGTTTCTGGAAAACGCCATTGAAGCCGAGGCCGACGCTATTTCGGACGGTACGGACGCTTTCGTTCCGGCAGTGATGGAACACATCGAGCTTGCCGGTGTCCATTCCGGTGACTCCGCCTGCGTTATTCCGCCGGTCAGCATTCCCTTGCGCCATATAGACACAATTAATGAGTACACGAAAAAAATTGCTGTGGAGTTCGGCGTAGTAGGATTGATGAATATTCAGTACGCTATTGCGAATGACATCGTTTATATTCTGGAAGCCAATCCCCGCGCGTCACGCACTGTGCCTCTGGTTTCCAAGGTCTGCAATATTTCGATGGCGCGTCTGGCCACGCAAATCATGCTGGGCAAAAAACTCAAAGACTTGAAACTGAAAAACAAAGCCTTCCACCATTTCGGCGTGAAAGAAGCGGTGTTCCCCTTCAACATGTATCCTGAAGTTGATCCGATTCTGGGACCGGAAATGCGCTCCACCGGTGAAGTTCTGGGACTTGCCGATTCCTTCGGACTTGCTTATTACAAGGCTCAGGAAGCAACTGGACAGAACCTTCCTTCGGAAGGCACGGTTCTGATTACTGTGGAGGAAAAAGACAAGGGCGGCGTTCTGGAAGTAGCCCGTGCGTTTAAGAAAATCGAGTTCAAGATCAGAGCTTCGGAAGGCACCTACAATTTCCTGAAAGACAATGGAATAGCTTCTGAGAAAATTCTAAAAATGCACGAAGGAAGACCCAATATTGTTGACGCCATCAAAAACGGCGAAATTCAACTGGTGATTAACACGCCGGCCGGAAGACTGAGCAAATACGACGACTCCTACATCCGCAAGGCGGCGATTAAATACAAGATACCTTATATAACCACTATCGCAGCGGCGGTTGCCGCGGTAAAAGGTATTGCCGCGTTCCGCCAAGGGCATGGCCGTGCGAAATCTCTGCAAAGCTATCACGCGGAGATAAAGTAGGGGCTAAGGGGCTGTTGACCGGGAGCGCATTACCGCAAGGGAGGCGCAATAATGAATAATTATATTCCTTACCGGTAAAAGCCGAAGGCTTTTAGAGGAAAAAGGAAAAAGGGGACAGATTTATTTTCTTCAGGG
>JQDQ01000054.1 GCA_000747625.2 Smithella sp. SCADC | reverse complement strand
GTTACAGACATTGACGCCGCAAGGCTTAAATTACTCCGTTCTTCTTTAAAATTAAAAGTTTCTCATGACAATGAAAAAACCGTCAAAGATGCGGATATAATAATTCTTGCCGTCAAACCGCAAAATATGGCCGCAACACTCCAGGGAATAAGCCCCGCCGTTAATAAATCAAAAATAGTGATTTCCATTGCTGCGGGAATCACGACAAATTTTATTGAAAAATTCTTCACCAAAGGAGTTCGGGTTATAAGAGCAATGCCCAATACACCGGCGCTGATCGGCGAGGGAGCAACGGCAGTGGCCAAAGGAAGCTGTGCCAAGAAAAGCGATGTCAACTTGGCGCATACTATTTTTAATGCTGTGGGTCTCAGCGTTGAAGTCGAGGAAGCTCTTATCGATGCGGTAACCGGCCTGAGCGGCAGCGGTCCGGCTTATTGTTTTTTGATAATTGAAGCGCTTATCGACGCCGGAGAACAAATGGGTCTGCCACGGGATTTGGCGGCAAAACTTGCCATGCAAACCATGCTGGGAGCCGCCCGCCTCTGTATCCACAGTGATAAACAGCCGGCGCAATTAAGGGAGATGGTTACATCGCCCGGAGGTACTACGGTTGCCGGGCTCAAAGCGCTGGAAGAAGGGAACATCCGGTCAACAATTATTTCCGCCGTCAAAGCAGCGACAAAAAGATCTAAAGAATTAGCCAGCGGCAAATAATGGCGATTTTATTTCCTACTCTTCATCTTTTCTGTTTGTTGCTGTTTCGCTAATATGATCTTTCTGCTCATCCTGTTTTGAAGTAACAATAATTTCTTCAGGTTTAGCCGGTTCAATTATAAAAGAACTTGATTTCGCCGGAGCATTTTCCGCTGCCGGCAAATTATCTTCCTCGTGAACTTCCTGAACAATCGCAGATGCGCCATTCATTACCGGAGAGGTTTCCGTTGACGCTTCCGCCGGTTTTCTCTTCTTGTGCCGTGGTCTTCGGCGGTTTTTCTTTTTAGTATGTTTCTCGCCGTTTGCCGAAACTTTTTCCTCAACGTTCGAACTTGAAGCCTCTTGAACTTCTGCATCCTTTGTTTCTTCCGAATGGTCCTGATCATCAACATGCTCTCTGGCTATTTGCCGTATTTCCACCTTATCCCAGGGTATTTCCGCGCTACCGGCAATATTCAAAGCAATATCGAACTCCGATTCCAAATCCAGCAGTTCGCTTCTTTTACGGTTAAGAATGTAATCGGCTATTTCGTGGGGCAAGATTATTTTCAATTCGGAACAAATTCCTTTGACGGCTTCCGATTCAATCTTACGAAATGCCCCCAGCGCGGCAGCTTCCAGAGATTGACGCAAACCGCTGCCTTTACAGAAAGGACATTTCGTGTAACTGATTTCCTGAATTGTCGACTGTTTCTTTTGCCGGGATAATTCGAGTATCCCGAATTTAGAAATACGCGAGAGCTGGATTCTGGCTTTATCTATACTAAACGCTGTTTTGAAAGATTTCTCCACTTCGGCAATATGTTTTTTGTCCATCATGTCAATAAAATCGATGACAATCAATCCGCCTAAGTCCCGTAACCGCAGTTGCCTGGCAATCTCCTCGCTGGCTTCAATGTTTGTTTTAAAGGCTGTCTCTTCAATATTTTTCTTATTGGAAGCGCGCCCGGAATTAACATCAATCGTAATCATAGCTTCTGTCGGATTGATAACAATGTGTCCGCCGGATTTAAGGTCTACGCGTTCCTGATAAATAACGCGTATTTGGTCTTCCAAATGATAATTGTCAAAAAGAGGTGTTTTTTCTTTGTAATGTTTGAGTATTCTTATATAACGTGGAGAAATAGCTCTCAAATAAGCTTGCATTTTGCGGAAAGTTTCCAGATCATCAACAAGAATTTCGTCAATTTCCGATGTAAGGTAATCGCGCAAACTGCGTACGCCGAAATCTGTTTCCTGGTAAATCATGGAAGTTTTACCAAGACTGCCTGCTTTTTTATTGATTTCTTTCCAGAGACGCACGAGATGTTGATAGTCACGGGCAATCTCCTGCTTTGTCCGGTTGAATCCCGCCGTTCTGACAATAAATCCCATACTCTCAGGGATTTTAATTTGTTTCATTATATTTTTTATTTTCTGCCGGTCTTCTTCATCTTCAACTTTGCGGGAAATTCCACTGCCGGGCTTGTTGGGAAGTAAAACCAGATATCTGCCGGGAAGAGAAACATAAGAGGTAAGAAGGGCTCCTTTGTTGCCAATCGCTTCTCTAACAGCCTGAACTATTATTTCATTTCCAGCCTTAAGAACAGGCCGGCTATGGTCCTGGCCGTTTTCCTGTTGGGTTAAATATTCAGGATTGACATCCTTAAGCGGGAGGAAACCATCTTTAGAGCCTCCGTAATCAACGAAGGCTGCCTGAAGGCCGCGTTCAACTTTAAGAACTTTACCTTTATAAATGTTGCCGGTAATTGGTTCTCTCGTCGGCATTTCGATGTTGAAATCAACTAAAATGCCTTTTTCGTTAACCGTAGCCATCCGCATCTGTTCTTTGTGAACAGCGTTAACTAGCATAATGTGCTTCATAAATGTCCTTTTTGGCCGGCTGATATTTCTGCATGTGTACACGCGTCAATAGACTTTTTGAGTGTCTATTTATAAAATATCATTCGACCTGTTATATTTAAAGAAAGGCGCTTATATCGCCTTTTCCTATTCTTATAATTTCTATGTTGTCATCAACCAAACTAATGACGCTCGATGGTTGCGGCATAATAATACCACCATCAATAATTAAGTCAACCATACGGCCGAAGTATTCTTTGATTACAGAGGGATCGCCCGGTGTTTCTCCCTGTTCTGTTTTTACGCTGGTGCTGATTATCGGCTGACCGAGTTCTTTAACCAGTGAAAGACAAATCTGATTGTCCGGAACTCTTATACCCGTTGTTGACCGTTTCGGCAAAATAATTTTTGGCACCAGACGCGAAGCTTCCAGAATAAAAGTATAAGCCCCCGGTAAAAGTCTTTTCATTGTTTTATAGGCATAATCGGTAACTTTGGCGTATTCGCTGATGTGTTTCAGATCGGAGCAGACAAAACTCAGTGGTTGTTTTCTGTTTCTTTTTTTTAATTCGTATATTTTTTCAATACCTTTTTTATTCGATAAATCACAGCCAAGACCGTAGACCGTATCGGTAGGATAGATTATTATCCCGCCATCACGCAGAATATCCACGGCTTTTTTAATAAGCCGCATTTGCGGATTCTGGCCGTTGATGGACAGCAACATTTTTTAACTTCCTATTATTTATTGCTTTTACGAAAGGTGTATATCAAGAAACAGACACTTTCGCAACGAAAGCTTCGAAATGAAAAGGATTTAACCATCACAGCCAATGAGTCTGTGTAGCAATTACTTTTCCTGTCATTAGGTGCGTGTCCCCGCTGGCGGGGGATTAAGGGGGTGGATTTGTTAATGTGTCGTTTTTTTACAAGTTATATGTCCACCTCCGTCACTTCGTGACACCTCCGCCAGCGGAGGATACTGTGGTACTATTTTATATTGAGATTTTTCTCCTTGCTTAGTTTATATTCAATACTGTCAACCAATGCCTGCCAACTGGCCTCAATAATATTTTCAGAAACACCGATAGTGCTCCAAAACTCTTCGCCGTCGGTCGAATCCACAAGAACACGGACGCCCGCGGCAGTTCCTTCCGAACCTTCCAGCGTGCGCACCTTGAAATCAACCAGATGCATGTCTTTTATCTGCGGATAAAACTTGGTCAGCGCCTTGCGCAGAGCCTGGTCCAGAGCATTTACCGGACCGTTTCCTTCGGCAGCGGTCAATTCTTCTTCGCCGGCAACAGATATTTTAATTGTTGCCTGAGAAAGGCACGGATTGTTCTCCGTGCGTGAAGTAATAACGCTGAAGCATTCCAGATTAAAAGGTTCGATGAATTCACCGATAGTTTTTTTAATCAGCAAAGAAAGCGACCCATCGGCGGCGTCAAACTGAAATCCGCGGTCTTCCATAAGTTTTACTTCATGCACTATCTTTTTGCTCAGGGCGTCATCTTTTGTAATGTCAATCCCCAGTTCTTTGGCTTTGTATTCAACATTGCTTTTGCCTGCCAGATCGGAAACCAGAACGCGCCGGTGATTGCCGACCAGTTCCGGCGTGATATGCTCGTACGCCATAGAATTTTTGACTACCGCGCTGACATGGACTCCACCCTTATGCGCGAACGCGCTTCGTCCGACAAACGGTCGCGAATTAAGCGGCGGAACGTTGGCCACGTCACTTACATAATGAGAAAGGCTGGTAAGCTGTTTGATTGATTCCGGCGGCAGACACTTTTTGCTAAGCTTCAATTGTAAATTGGCAACGAGCGTAATCAAATCGGCATTGCCGCATCTTTCGCCGTAACCGTTGACAGTTCCCTGAACCATCACGACTCCTTTCTGCACGGCGGCAATGGAATTCGCCACAGCAAGTCCGCCGTCATTGTGCGTGTGGATCGCGGCAGAAGTTAAAGGCAGGGAAGAAGAAATTTTTTTCACGATGGCACAGATTTCATGAGGGAGAGAACCACCGTTGGTATCGCAGAGGACAATAAAATCCGCTCCGGCGTCCAGCGCCGTTTTCACAACTTTGGTTGTATAGCGGGGATTATTTTTATAACCGTCGAAAAAATGTTCTGCATCAAAAAAAACTTCCTTACCCATTGATTTCAGATACTCAATAGAATCGGCAATCATGGCCAGGTTTTCATTCAGGTCGGTTTTAAGAATTTCAGTAACGTGCAAATCCCACGATTTCCCGACAATAGCGGCGGCAGGAGTGCCTGCTTTCACCAAAGCTTTTAAATTCGGACACGATTCCGTTTTGGTATGCGCACGGCGTGTACTGCCGAACGCGGTCAGACGCGAATTTTTAAACTTAACGGCTTTGGCCATTTCGAAAAAACGCATATCCTTGGGATTGGAACCGGGCCATCCGCCTTCAATGTAGTGAAAATGAACATCATCAAGGCGCTGGGCAATGCGTAATTTTTCCTCCGCCGAAAAATTTGTCTGTTCCCCCTGTGTACCATCTCGTAAAGTTGTGTCGTAAACCAGTACTTTGTTTTTCATTTTCCTCTCTTCTCCTTCAAAACCACCGCTTTGCGGGATTGTTCGATTAGCCAATTTCAGTACGCTACGCTTCTGAAATTGGGGTCTCACAAAAAATCCGCTGCCGGGCTTGCCTGGCAGCGGATTAGAATTTTACTTATTTATAGTTGATACTATACCGCGCCACGGCCTCCTGTAAAGAAGCTAATTATAATGTTGATAATTATTATTTTTTGAATTTTGATCGTATTCATTGTGTCAATCTTTGCCTTTGCCTGGAATACTAATTTTTTCGCCAAACTTTGTCAATAGAAATGTTTTTATTATAATTTTGACAATTAAACATTCAAACTCGCCAGCAAAGGATATTTTAATAGAGAGAGAAATGTGCTAGGCTGGCAAGCAATTACTGATATTAAATAAAGGGGATTCTTGTCTACACATCATCATAACCATAGCAATGAAGAGTCATCATGGGGCAAACGCTTAGCTGTTTCCATGATTATGAATCTGATTATTCCAATAGTTCAGATTTGGGGCGGAATCATTTCCGGAAGCATGGCGCTTATCAGTGACGCTCTGCATAATTTAAGTGACTTTGTTTCTCTGGTTATCAACTACTCTGCCTTGCTTCTGGGCAGACGTGGTCCTACTCATAAACACACCTTCGGTTTCAAGCGCGTGGAAATATTCGCTACGTTAATCAGCGTAGCTCTGTTGTATGGCGCAGGCATTTATATTGCCATAGAGGCCTGGCATAGATTTCTCAATCCCCGGCCTGTTGCCGGGCAGTTAGTTATCTGGATTGCTCTTCTGGGATTCGCCGGTAACTTCATTTCCGCTTTGATGCTGCATGCCGGCTCGAAAGTAAATCTGAACATGAAAAGCGCCTTTCTGCATATGCTCAGCGATGCCGCGACATCTTTGGTTGTTGCCGCATTGGGATTTGTCTGGCTTTATAAGCCCTGGTTTTGGCTTGATCCGGTTTTTTCATGGCTAATCGTAGCTATGATATTATTCAGCGGTTGGGGTCTGATAAAAGACAGCATCCTTATTCTAATGAACGCGACGCCGCAGGGAATTGACCTGCACGATATTCAGAATTCATTGGAATCAATTGATGGAATAAAAGAAATTCATGACCTGCATGTCTGGAATCCGTCGGCTGAAAATATAGCCCTGGCCGTTCACATTACTGTGCCTGATCAAATGCTCAGCACTGTTGATGAGTTAGCGGAAAAAATAAGACATCTGCTTTACGAAAAGTTCAAAATTGATCACCCGATTTTACAGTTCGAATCTAATTCCTGTAATGGGGGAAAGCTCCTGTGCAGCACTGCAAAACATCATGCTCACGATTAAAATAGAACGTACCAATAACATGCGGCCATCTTAAGCGATAGGTGGACATTATTTTGGACAAATCATACTTGATAATTGTAAAATATAGTGTATTTATAAGGCGTTGCTAAAACAATTAATCGGACATTTTGATGGACATTTACGGCAGCGGCGCAGACGGCTGGCGCCACCCGGCAAGTTACCGCACAAGTACCCGACAAGTTCTTGCCGCACTTAATTCGGCATCCGGCCCATTGTCACGAAATAATTTACAGGAAGCCACCGGTCTGTATGATCGGGAGCGTTTCGTCAGAGAACACTTCAAACCGCTCTTGGCCGCGGGCTTGATCAAAATGACTCTTCCCGACAAACCGACAAGCAGCAAGCAAAAATACCGCCTGACTGTCAAAGGGAAAAAGCTTCTTGAGCGTCTGTCGCCGAAGGATTCTAAAAAATAATGATTAAAATTGTGGCACATTTGATAAAAGCAAAGGAGTGCCGAGCATGGCGAAAAACAAGAATAACAGCCCAACTCATCAACATTTGCAAAGGCCGGAATCCAGTCCCGTTTCCATTTAACAGTTGCAATGTTTTCAAGAAGTTGTATTATCCTTTTCAATCAACAAATATAAATTTTAAAGAAAGAGGCGCTGTCTTAAATGGATGGAAAATCTTTGAATATTACGGAAGAAAAAATCAACCAACTTAAAGAAATCCTGCCGGAAGCATTTACCGAAAACAAAATAGATTGGGAAAAACTAAAAGCCGCGCTGGGCGACGACATTGAATTTAAAAATGAACGCTATGTGCTTAACTGGGCGGGAAAGTCCGATGCCTTCAGGGCTTTGCAGACGCCTTCCACCGACACGCTTGTTCCCTGCAAGGATGAATCCGTCAACTTTGATTCAACCGGAAACGTCTTTATTGAAGGCGAAAACCTGGAAGTTTTGAAGGTTTTGCAAAAAAGCTATTTCGGCAAGATCAAGATGATTTACATCGATCCGCCATACAACACGGGCAACGACACTTTTATTTATCCCGACAGATTTTCCGAATCGAAAGAAGAGTACCTGAACAGGATTGGCGACAAGGATGAAACGGGACTCATGACCCGCGAGGGGCTCTTCCGCAAGAACAGCAAGGACAGCGGGCATTATCACTCCAACTGGCTTTCCATGATGTATCCGCGCCTCTTTCTGGCACGCAATCTCCTGCGCGACGACGGCGTAATCTTTATTTCCATTGACGACAATGAAGTGCACAACTTACGATTGTTAATGAATGAGGTGTTTGGGGAAGAAAATTTATTAGCACAGCTGGTTTGGGATTTAGGCACGGGAACTGCTGCTGGTCATTTTACAAGAGCACATGAATATATTGTTGTCTGTGCTAAAGATAAAAATATTCTCCCAAATTTTATTTACGAAGGTAAAGATGATTCTATCTCTGAAAGAGCTGTTAAAAAAATATCAAAAGGTAACCCTGCCAGCCCAATAACTTTCCCCAAAGGGATAGAGTTTGAAGGAGAAGATACAACATTTAATAATATCATAGGTGATAGTGAGAAGATTAGTATTTTAGAGGGGAAGATGGTCTTTAAAGATGGTAAGCTATTTAACAGCGTGACCCTTGAAGCCGGGTGGGCGATGAGGAATCAAATATTGAGTTGGTTAAGCGGTGAAGAAACATTTGATAGTAAGGGGCAGAAGGTTAAGAGATTCTTTTTTGATAAGAAAGGCGTCCTACAATATGAAAAAGAACGAGGCTTTATAAATCCGCAGACTGTTTTAAGAAAAATCGCAAGTACAAGGAAAGGTACGATTGAAATTGAAGAACTGTTTGGGCGAAAAGTGATGGATTTCCCCAAACCCATGCAGCTGATAAACACATTGATCGGTTATGTAACCAAATCACGAGATGCTGATATAGCTCTAGACTTCTTCGCGGGCTCCTGTACTACCGCGCACGCCGTGCTTGCGCTCAACAAAGAAAACGGCGGTAACCGCAAATTCATTTGTGTTCAGTTGCCTGAAAAATGTGATGTGGATTCGGAAGCATTTAAAGCGGGTTATAAAACCATTGCGGAAATCGGCAAGGAACGCATCCGCCGCGTAATCAAAAAAATTCAGGAAGAACAGGAGGGCAAGCTCGATCTCGACGGCAACGGTGATCAAGACCTGGGCTTTAAAGTCTTCAAATTAAAAGAATCCAATTTCAAAATCTGGCGAACAAATATTGAGACGGAAGAAGAGCTTATTGCCCAGATGCAACAGCATCTGGAACCGCTGGATGAACACGCCAAGATAGAAGACGTTCTTTACGAACTGCTTATCAAAGCCGGTGTGCCGTTGACGGCAAAGATCAACGAGCAAAACGGTTATGTTCTGGTCAATGACAACGAAATTGCGCTGATGCTGGAGCGAGCTGATGATAAGATTATCAAGCAAATCATTGCCGCAAAACCACAAAAAGTATTTACGCTCGACCGGCTGTTTAAAAACAATGACAAACTCAAAACAAACACCGCGCTGCAAATGAAGGACGCAGGCATTGAATTTAAAGTGATTTAAGGTTATATAAACAACATGATCGGTTTGCCGGCACCGGCGAAGTGGTAAAAAGAAGACACCGAGGTTAAAAAATAGACGCTGAAACAATGATTAAGGCGGTGTAATGATGACACAAAACGACAATATTTTTAAAAACGGTTCCGTTTGGCTTAAGGCTGACTTTCACCTGCATACAAGAGCAGATAAAGAATTTAAATATGAAGGTGCAGAAAATTATTTTGTAAAAGCTTACATCGATCAACTCAACAAAACAGATACAAAAATCGGTATAATTACGAATCATAATAAATTCGATCTGGAAGAATATAAAGAGCTTCAAAAAAACGCACTAAAAGAAAATATTTATCTGGTTGCGGGGATGGAATTTTCGTTGAAGGAAGGCCTTCACGTCCTGCTTGTTTTCGAAGACAATTGGCATGCGCGAGACAACCATATACAAAACTTCCTATCAGCCGCCTTTTATGGAGTGAGCAACTATGACAGGCCCCCTTATCCGAATTCAGGCTTTTCATTAAAGGAAACCGTTGAGGCTTTAGATAAAATCGGTCATGATTATTTTGTTGTTCTGGCGCATCCGGACGATGCCAATGGTCTTTTTGAAGTGCTCAATGGGAGAACGCTCGAAACTTTTATTCAGGAGGGTGCTTTCAGAAAAATTATAGCAATACAAAAGAGCGGAAATAAAGATAATTATGAACGTATCTGTAAACTGACAAATAGAAGGATCGCCTGTGTTGAGGGAACTGATAATGCAGGAGAAGGAATTGAAGCAATAGGAAAAGGCAGAGCTACTTTCGTTAAGGTAGGTGATTTTAATTTTGAAGCTCTCAAATACGCACTCATTGATAATGAAAACCGTGTTAGACCAAAAGAAAAACCTGGAATAAACAATGCCTTCATTAAATCTATCGCATTTGAAGGCGGCCTGCTTGACGGGAAAGAAATCAATTTCTCGCCGGAATTGAATAATTTTATCGGCATCAGGGGCAGCGGTAAATCATCAATCATTGAAATTCTCCGCTACACACTCGGAATTTCTTTGGGGAATCAGGCAAGTGACAGAGAATATAAAAACAGTCTTATTGAGCACGTCCTGAAAAGTGGCGGCAAAGTCATTACTACTGTTGTAAATGAGCATAAAAAAGAATGTCGAATTGAAAAAATATACGGGCAGAGAGAAGATATTTTTGAAAACGGCGCACGAATTGATGCGCCAAATATAGATACAGTATTTAAAACACCTGTTTACTTTGGGCAAAAAGATTTATCGAATAAGAACATTGACTTTGAAGCAGACCTTGTTAAGAAACTTATTGGGAATAAACTTGAAGGGATGAAATCAGAGATAGCGAAGAAAATCGTGGCCATCGAGGACACGATAATCGCTTCAAAGAAACTGGACAATCTTGATGAACTAAAAAAGGAAATTGTCAGCAGTATCAAGGATGCTGAATATACTCTTAGACAATACAAAGAAAAAGGCGTGGAAGACAGGCTACGACAACAGAGTAGATTTGACTCCGACGTCAGACGATTTAATGATTCATTAAATGAATTATCAAAATTTAAAGCTGAAATCGGGACCATTATAAACAACTTTTCACCTTTTTTTAACCAGACAACATTTAAATCAGAAGAAAATAAAGACATTTTCCTGGAAGCTGAAAACATATTTACACAACTCGCAATAGAATTTAATAAATTAAGCGATATAAAAACAAAAACAGAAAAGCAAGAAGCCGCATTAAAAGAACTTTATAAAAAATTACAGGAAAAAAAGGAAAGTCTTAAGGAAGAATTCGCGAAAATAAAAAGGGAAATAGCGCTTCCGAATCTTAACCCCGATGAATTCCTTAAACTGAACCGCCAGATTGAAACATCCAAATTAAAACTGGTTGAAATCGAAAAAGCAGAAAAGAAGAAAATTGAATATCAAACAACATTAAACAATAAAGTTTCAGAGTTGAATAACTTATGGCATGAAGAATATAAAATACTTGAAAAAGAAGTAGGCAGGATAAATGAATATGAAAATTCTCTTTCAATCTCCGTTGAGTATAAAGGCCGGAAAGACATTTTTGACGCAAAACTTAGGGAGATATTTAAGGGGACGGGAATAAGGGGAGCGACTTACGATAGCATCACGTCGCAATATAAAGATTTTATTGAAATATACAGGAATACTGAAAATTTAAATTCCTCATTGAATGTCAGTGAAAACCTGTTAGCCGAGTATAAAAAAAGATTTTACGAAAATCTTTTGGATTTATTGACATTTCGTGTCGATGACAAATTTACAATTAAATATAATGACAAACCTCTGAAAGACCATTCTCTCGGACAACGGGCTACCGCCTTGATACTATTTCTTCTTGCGCAAAAAGAAACAGATGTTTTAATCATTGATCAGCCCGAAGATGATCTGGATAATCAGACCATATACGAAGATGTCATAAAAGAAATTAAATCTTTGAAAGGAAAAATGCAGTTTGTATTTGCTACTCATAACGCAAATATTCCTGTGCTTGGAGATAGCGAGAAAATAATTTCATGCAAATATTCCGAATCGAAAATCGAAGTACATGACGGCACTATCGATAATCCTTCAACACAGAAGGAAATTGTGACAATAATGGAAGGCGGAGAAGAAGCTTTTAATCGAAGAAAGAATATCTATGAATTATGGAGTTTGAAGAAATGAATGCTATTGAACTGCTGGATATAATTAATTCTGGAGAAACAAGCCGGGTGCAATTTAAAGAAAAGATTACATCTGCTGACCAACTAGCTGCTGAAATGGTTGCTATGTCCAATTCACTTGGCGGTATGATACTGGTTGGCGTTAAGGATGGAATCGGTGAAATTGTGGGATTGAGTAATGCTGAACTGCAGAAATATAATCAGCCAACACCATTGAACATCGGGAATATCGCAACTGATAAGGTAATACCCAATATTTATGTGACAACGGAAGTTGTTTCTATTGATAACGGCGATTCGAAAAAAATTTTGGTTATTTATATAAAAGAAGGAATAAACAAACCTTATAAAGATAGGAATCTGGATATTTGGGTAAAACAGGTGGATGGGAAAAGACGTGTTTCTGATAATGCGGAGATACTGCGCCTTTATCAGAGCAGCGCTAATTTATCGGCAGACGAAATGGAAGTTTATGGGACTTCTTTGGGTGATGTCAATAATGATAGGTTTGAACAATATTTTAAAAAAGAGTTTCAAAAAACAATCGAAGAAGAAGGGTTGACTTTTGAGCAGGCTCTTAAGAGAAAAAAAGTGATACGAAATGGAAAGTTGACTTTGGCTGGGGTATTGTTTTTTGGAAAAGAGCCACAGAATTATAAGCCGGCCTTCTGCATTAAGGCGGTATCTTTTTGGGGAAACAGCATCGGAGGAAACGAATATAGAGACAGTAGAGATATAATCGGCACGATCCAGGATATGTTTAATGAAGGGATAAAATTTTTTGAGATAAATTTAAAACACACGCAACAGGGTCAAAACTTTAATTCACCGGGAATATTGGAAATTTCAAAAATAGCGCTTGAAGAACTGCTGCAAAATGCACTTCTGCATCGGGATTATTTTAGAAACTCGCCGATACGTTTAATGATTTTTGATAACAGGGTTGAAATCATAAGCCCGGGAAGGTTGCCAAATAATCTGACGGTTGAAGAAATTAAATATGGTAATCCGGTAATTAGGAATAACCAATTAGTTTCTTATGCCGTACATATTTTACCATATAAAGGGCTTGGTTCCGGTATCAGACGAGCGTTGGAATCACAACCGGATATCCAGTTTTTTAATGACATTGAAGGTGAACAATTTATAGTTAAGATACCTAGGCCGGAGACAAATAATTGAAACTCCATTTTGATCCTAATCAGGAATTCCAACGCGATGCGATCAATTCCGTTGTCGGAATTTTTGAAGGCCAACCATTAAATCGCAGCGATATGGATCTATTATTCGCCGATCCGCTTTTTCAGGAAGCGGGCATTGGCAACCGGCTGGCGCTTGATGGTGATCAGATTCTCAAAAATGTCATGGCTGTGCAACAGGCCAACGGCCTTGCCGTTTCGAATCAGCTGGACGGCATGAATTTTTCCGTGGAAATGGAAACAGGCACGGGCAAAACCTATGTGTATCTGCGTGCGATCTATGAATTGAACAAAAAATATGGATTTAAAAAATTCGTCATTGTTGTTCCGTCGATTGCCATCCGTGAGGGCGTGCTGAAAAATCTGGAGATCACTTTTGATCATTTTCAGAATCTTTATGACAAGACGCCGGTCAACTTCGATGTTTACGATTCCAGGCGCGTCTCCAATCTGAGAAGCTTCGCTATTAATAATAACATTCAGATTCTGGTCATCAATATTGATTCCTTCGCCAAGGATGAAAACATCATTAATAAACCCAATGACCGGCTGACGGGCCTTAAGCCTGTTGAATTCATCCAGATGACAAAGCCAATTGTTATTGTGGACGAGCCGCAAAACATGGAAACGGAAATCAGAAAAAACGCCATCACCAACCTTAAGCCGCTTTGCACGCTGCGCTATTCCGCCACGCATACGAACCGTTACAATATGGTTTACAGCCTTGATCCGGTGAAAGCTTATGATCTGGGGCTGGTCAAGCAAATAGAAGTCGATTCCATCGTTACGGAAAACGATTTTAATGAAGCATTTATCGCGTTGGAAAAGGTTACGGCGACAAAAACAAAAACAGCGGCGAAAATAAAAATCGACGTCAATACAAATGACGGCGTCAGGCGCAAAACTGTGATGGCAAAGGTCGGCGACGATTTATATGATTTGTCCAACAGACGCGATATTTATAAAAGCGGTTACATCATCAACGGCATTGACGTGAGCGACGGTTTCATAGAGCTTGCCAATGGTGAAACGGTTTTTGTAGGCGACGCAAAAGGCGGCCTTACCGACGAGGTGATGAAAGTTCAATTAAGAAAGACGATTGAGGAACATTTTTTAAAAGAAAGAAAGTTTAAAGACAAAGGCATCAAGGTGCTTTCACTTTTCTTTATCGATCGTGTGGCCAACTATCGCAGTTACGGCGCGGACGGCAATCCGGTCAAAGGAAAGTTCGCTCTCTGGTTTGAAGAAATATACAGGGAAATGTCCGGCAAGGGCTCTTATAAAGGGCTGCTGCCGTATCAGGCGGAAGAAGTCCACAACGGCTACTTCTCGCAGGATAAGAAAGGCAGCTGGAGCGACACAAAAGGCAATTCTCTGGCCGATGACGATACTTTTAAGCTGATCATGAAGGATAAGGAAAGGCTGCTCGACATTAACGAACCTTTGCGTTTTATCTTCAGTCATTCCGCGTTGCGCGAAGGATGGGACAATCCCAACGTCTTTCAGATTTGCACGCTCAACGAAACGCATTCCGAACTGAAAAAAAGACAGGAAATAGGCCGGGGACTAAGACTTGCAGTGAATCAGGAAGGGATGCGTATACAGGATACAAATATCAACAGGCTTACGGTTATTGCCAATGAAGCTTATGAAGATTTTGCCCGGCAACTGCAAACTGAAATAGAGGAAGATTGCGGCGTGTCTTTTCAGGGCAGGATTAAGAACAAGCAAAAGCGGGCTGCTGTGAAATACCGTAAAGGCTTTGAGCTGGATGAAAAGTTCAAGAATATTTGGGACAAGATAAAATTTCAGACAACCTATAAAGTCGATTACGATTCGCAGGAACTGACCAAAAAAGCGGCCAAAGCAGTTAATCAGATGCCCGTAACCAAAAAAGCGATTATTAAAACGACAAAGACGGCCGTCGAATTCGATAAGACCGGCATCATAGCCGATATTAGAGCTTCATATAACATCACTATTGAAGGAAAGTTTCGCATACCGGATGTTCTGTTTTACATACAGGAAAGAACTGAATTAACACGCTCCACGGTGCTGGAAATTCTTTTACAGTCGGGTAGAACAGGCGAAATAATGATCAATCCTCAGCTCTTTCTCGACAATGCGGTTGCCGCCATTAATGAAGCGTTGACCGAATTAATGATAGACGGGATCAAGTATGAAAAGATAGGCGCGAAAGAATATGAAATGCGGTTGTTTGAAGACTATGACATTCATGTCAATGATCTGACTTTTAAAGTTACAAAGAAAGATAAAACCATCTACAGCAACCTGGTGCCGCTTGATTCCAACGTGGAATATGCTTTTGCCAGGGATTGCGAGGAACGTGATGATATCGAGTTCTACTTCAAACTTCCATATTGGTTTAAAATAAATACACCTATAGGAACATATAATCCAGACTGGGCATTAATAAAGAAGAACGAAAAAACGGTTTACTTTGTAGCTGAAACAAAATCAGCCGGTCAAGAACTGCGGGCATCCGAAAAGCAAAAAATAAAATGCGGACATGCGCATTTTAACGAATTTGAAGAGATAAAATTCAAGCAGGTTGCCAATGTGAGTGATTTGGATTGAAACTATCCAAGAAAGTCGAACTTTTATTATTTGCAAACAATTCTAATCAAGCAAACCTGATTTTCTCCAGGCCAGAAAATACAGCCTTTTCTTCCTGCCAGTGAAAACCGATAACAGAGATATTGATTCTTCTTAACTCCGGCTCATATTGATTTATTTTTTCTTCCGGTAAAACTAAAACAGGGAGAGGATTTACAGCGGCCGCTGATGTCTGCAAAATTAATTTGCCGGTGGCCGCCAGCACGCTTTTTTCTTTTGTATCGGTTACAATTTCAAAAATATGAGAAATTCTGTTTTCAGCCGTATCAACCGCAAAAAGTTCGTTTTCCGTATCGTTGCCTATTTTTATTTTCTGCCGCTGAAGCAGTGCGGCCAATTCGCTGACAACCAAATCATGATCGCACGCAGAGATTATTTCATCCCCGGACAATGGTATTGTGCTTCCTATCAAATCTTCCCGGAAAGTTATTTCTGAGAAATCCATTTCCGTCTGCGTTGACTCGGCGGCTGATAATTTCATTATTTCTATTTTTTTCACAAACTGTGCCGCCTGCAGAGCAAAACGGCTGGAGGCGAGATCACCTATCACCGCCACCTGGCTGATGGAATCCCCATCTTCCATAAATGACCAGACTCCTCGATAGTTCTGTTCAAAAAGAGATTTGCCGACACCTCGTCTTCCGCCGCCGATTTTGCCTCTGTGAATCGCAAAAACATTACCCCAGGCATCCCGGGCAAAAGCTCCTCCCGTTTTCCGGTCTATCTGCTCCCAGGGGAAATTAATTTCAGAAGCAATGGAAAGGACACTGGACGTTCCCGGCTTTCCTATGCCGAAGGCGTTCCAGTAGCGCACTTCCTTTATAGTTTGAGAAAATTTCCAAATACCCAATTCCTTTGACCAGAGAACCTTGGCGGGAAAACCTGCTCCCTGATGCCCGAGTTTTACCTTTATCGCTTCGTCAACAAAGGGCTTAAACTTTTTATTAAATTGTCCGGCGTATTTTTTTATGGCCGGTTGATCCGCAATTACCTTGAGCATAAATCAGCTTCCTGAAATGTTATTCCTGTCCTCCGCTGGCGAAGGTGTCACGCAGTGACGGAGGTGGATAAAGTATTTCCAATCTGCATTTTGTATGAACATTATCATTACACACATCCACCCCCTTAATCCCCCGCCAGCGGGGAAAACGCAAAAGCAATGACAAGAACGTTAATTGCAACTCTGGTCTCATGCGCCGAGTAATAATATACGAGAAAGCGCCACTAATCCAGCCGTTTTTTTGAACGGCTGATAGCACCGGCAAAAACGATTGCCCCCAGTATGGTCAGCGCAAGGTATTGCGGCCAGAGCACATCAAACCCAACTCCTTTAAGGAAAATACCCCTAATGATTACCAGAAAAAATCTTAGCGGATTAAAGTACGTAAGCCACTGCACAACTTCGGGCATGTTGGCAATGGGAAATATAAAACCGCTGAGCATGAAAAACGGCACAATGAAAAAGAAGGCCGTCATCATGGCCTGCTGTTTGGTTGCCGCGATGGTTGATATAAAAAGTCCGATACCCATAGTGCTCAGCATAAAGAGGCAGGTGGCGATAAAAAGTAACAGGAGACTTCCTTTAAAAGGTATTTCAAACCAGTAAACGGCAACAGCGGTAACGGCAAAAAGCTGAAAAAGAGATAAAAGAATGTAGGGAATCGTTTTACCGATGATAAATTCATACGATTTTAAAGGTGTGACAATAAGTTGCTCCATTGTGCCGTCCTCTTTTTCCCTGATGATGGCGATAGAGGTCAGGATAAAAGAGGTAAGCATAACCAAAAAAGCGACAATCCCCGGAACAAAAAAGTATCGGCTATCGAGATTGGGATTGTACCAGGTCCTGATGCGCGCATCCACCTTCCCGTAACTCATATTCATCGGATAAAGTTCACGCAGAGTTTCACGGTTAAATTTATCCAGGATTGACGCTGTGTATGCCATTCTCATGGAAGCCATGTTGCTCATTGATCCGTCGACAAGAATCTGGACAGGGGCTGTTTGTCCCTTTCTGATAATGGAGGCAAAATCCTTATCTATTTTTATACCCATATCTACCTTTCCGCGAAGCAGTAGTTCCGACATCTGACGTTCATCGCTTGTGTTATGTGTGATATGGAAAATATTGCTGCCGGCAAAGTTATCAAGAAGCCTGCGGCTTTCATGTGTTTTCGAATAATCCAGAACAGCCATCCGGATATTGCTGATATCATAATTGACCACATAACCGAAAATCAGCATTTGAATAAAGGGAAAGATAAAGATCAAAGCGCGATTGCGCCTGTCGCTGAGAAGCTGAATGAATTCCTTACGTACCAGTTCCCGGATTCGAAGCCAACTCATAGTCCTTCCTTCTTCAACAAGCGGAAATTAAACATACTCAGTATGACAAACATCACCAGCAAAACCAGCATGCTCGGCCACAGATAGGCAAGTCCGAGATTGCGCAGATAAATACCCGATAAAATATCAATGAAATATCTTGCCGGAACAATAAGCGTTATATATTGAATAATCGCTGGCATGTTGATTATCGGAAAAACAAAATTGGAAAGAAAGAACGATGGCAGATAAGTCATCATAATGGCAATCTGATTGGCCAGCAGTTGCGATTTGGTGAGGGTGGAAATCAGCAAACCCAGCGATAAGGCAATTCCCAGGTAAAGCGAAGCGGCGGCTATCATTAACCAGAAATTTCCTTTCATTACTATTCCGAAAAGCAACTGCCCCAGTAAAATAGCTACCAGCACATCTGTCAATCCGATAAAGAAATATGGAATAGCTTTACCCAGCAAAAATTCTCCGGCGCTGACCGGCATGGACTTGATTGTTTCCATCGTGCCGTTTTCGTATTCACGGGCAATCACTAACGAGGTAAGCAATGCACCGACGATCATGATAATGACAGCAATCATTCCGGGGATAATGAAATTACGGCTCTCCAGGTCTTCATTAAACCAGATACGTATGCGTCCGTCGACGGGTTGATTTAATTCTTCGCGCCCCTGCCTGTTGAGAAAATCTACCAGGATTTGCTGGTTGTACTGTTTTATGAAAGAGGTAATGTAACCACGGATTATGTTTCCCGAAGTGGAATCGCTGGCGTCAATAAGAATCTGCATTTGAACTTCGCGGTCGGCCGTGATGCCCTTCATAAAACCGGAAGGAATGACGATTGCCACTTTTGCCTTATCATTATCCAGATAATCAACGGCATCCTTTGTCCGGGAAAGGCTTTCCGTAACATTGAAATAAGAAGACGCGTCCAGCTTGCGGATAAAATCACGGCTGAGTTCGGTTTTGTCATAATCGACAAACACTGTTCCCACATTATCAACATCAAGACTCAGCGCGTATCCGAAAAGAATAATAAGCAGCAGGGGAATAGCGAAAGCCAGATAAAGGCTGCGGTAATCACGTATTAAATGATAAAATTCTTTACGGACGATGGCTTTGAGTCGAATAAACTTCAATTCTCTTCCCTCTTCATCAACTTTATAAATGCATCGTTCAAATCGGCATCAGGATTATCAGGACAGGTACTGGCAATAATTTCCGAGGGGCTCCCCGTCGCCACGATATTTCCATCGTTGATCATGACGATTCTTTCGCAAAAGCGGGCTTCGTCCATGTAGTGCGTTGTGACAAATATGGTCATTCCGCCGGACGCAAGCTGTTTGATGAAAGTCCAGAAATGCCCCCTGGTGACAGGATCAACACCGGAAGTCGGTTCATCCAGAAACAAAATGTCCGGTTTATGCAAAAGTGAGCAGCCCAGCGCGAGCCGCTGGCGCCAGCCCGACGGCAGTTCTTTTGTTTTCCGGTCACGCACGTTCTGCAGACGCGCCATGTTCAAAACCCAGTCAATCCGCTCCGGCCATTGCTTCTCGGGAACGTTATAGACGCCCAGATAGAAGCGCAGATTCTCAAAGGGTGTTAAATCTTCATACAGAGAAAACTTCTGCGACATGTAGCCGATGGATTGTTTTATTTCCTCAGCTTCGGTCACGATATCGTGGCCGGCAACAATTCCGCCGCCTGATGTCGGTGTGATGATGCCGCAGAGCATGCGGATGGTCGTGGACTTGCCGGAGCCGTTTGAACCGAGGAATCCGAATATTTCACCTTTCTTCACCGAGAAGGAGATTTTATTAACGGCGATAAACTTGCCGAATCTTTTCTCCAGATTGGTGACGGAAATGGAATCAGAGTTGGAAGGTGTCATGCGCCAGCGCTCCATCCGCTTGTTTGATTCGTTCAATAATCGCCTCCTCCAGCGTGGGAAAGCCGCCGCGAATGACGCTGGGGAACGCCTCAGCCATGAGAATGGAGCTGTGCATCAAGCCCAGAGAGTCGCATTTTTCGCCTTCATCAAGATAGGCGGTGGAAACCAGAATCGTCATGCCTTCTTTTTTCATACCGCCCAATATATCCCAGAATTCCTGCCGCGAGACCGGATCCACACCGTTGGTCGGCTCGTCAAGAATCAGCAGGAGCGGTTCGTGCACCAGCACACAGGCGAGCCCCAACTTCTGCTTCATTCCTCCGGAAAGACTGCCGGCCAGCCGGTCTGTAAAAGGGAGGAGATTGGAAAAGCCCAGATATTTCTCTTTGCGCATTTTTCTTTCTTTGCGCGGGATATCAAAAACATCCATGAAGAACTGCATGTTCTCTTCGACCGTCAGATCCTGATACAGACCGAACCTCTGCGGCATATAACCGATAATGTTTTTTATTTTTTGCCGCTGGGTAACAACATTGAGGCCGCCCACGAAAATTTCGCCCTCCGTTGGTTTAATCATGGTGGCAATCAGCCGCAAGAGCGTTGATTTACCGGCGCCGTCGGAACCGACCAGGCCGAAAATATTACCGCTCTTCACCTGAAAAGAAACGTTTTTTACCGCCTCGACAAGATCAAATCGCAGGCTAACATTTTTGACTTCCACCATGGGCGGGGAATTTTCTGGGGACACGACCATCCGGGACTCCACTATTGCAACCAGGCATCGGCCGGCATTCCCGACTTGAGTTCAAAGTTTGGATTAGCTATGGATACTTTGACCAAATATACAAGTTTTACTCTTTCTTTTTTAGTCTGAATAATTTTTGGCGTAAATTCACCTTCCGGAGAGATAAAAGAAACTACTCCGGTATAAGTTTTACCGGGGAAAGTATCTACCTTTACATCTACTTTCTGCCCCGGTCTGACTTTACCGATTTCCGTTTCATCCACAAATATTTTTAAATCAACGCGGGACAGATCGGAGATAGTTATAACTTCTCTACCGGAATTTACAGTTTCACCCGGTTCAATATTGCGGCTGGTTATCACGCCATCCATGGGCGACTTTAATTGTGTGTAGGCCAACTGAATGGAGGCTTGATTTAATGACGCGTTAATCGAATTAATTTGAGCAGAGGCGACTTCGATATCTTGTTTGGCTGCGTCTATTCTGGTCAAATTACTCTTTGCCAGCTTCAGCACTGATTCACTTTCAGCCAATCGCGACTGGGCAACTTCATAGTTGAGTTTCCATGTGTCCCGTTCTTTTTCCGTAACCACACCTTTGCTGAACAGATCTTCGAAGCGCTTGTAATTTTTTTCCGCGTCTTTCAATGTGTCCTGAACGCTTTTTACGTTTGCTGCGGCTCTGGCCACTTCCGAGGGCAGTGTTTTACTGTTGATTTCCAGCACTGTTCCAAGTTGCTGTTTTGTTTTTTGTGCCCGGTCCAGATTTGCTCTGGCTTGCTCATAACGTGATTCAAATTCCGCACGGTCCAACTCAGCGATCACTTGATTTTTGGTGACGGATTGTCCTTCCTGAACATTAACTTTAACAACGCGCCCGGGAACCTGGAAAGACAAATTCGCCTGTGTCGTTTCTATTGTGCCGGAATAAAAAAGTCCCTTTTCGCGATTATTTTTCTGACCGAAATAAACAAGTAAGCCAACTGTAATAAACAGAATTATAAAAACGATAACAATTATTCTTTTTTTCAACGCTCGAACCTCCCTTTACATTTTTGTCCGCAGTACTTAACCAACTACATATCGGGATTGTCCCCACGATCATCATATGGATGAGGAAAGGGGGCACTTCAATATCTTTTGCATTTGTTTATCTTTTTCCTGCCACAACTTTTGAACCCATTTATGCATGGTATCACGAAAAGCCGGATCTCCTTCATAATCACCCTGTAAAAGATGTTGAGGAATCTCTATTGTTCTCATCCGCACAGTTATCCGCTTGACTTTTCCGCAGAGAAAATCCCAGAAGCCCGGAATTCCATCCGGATAAACGATGGTAATGTCCAGCATGGAATTAAACTTTTCTCCCAGCACGTTCAACGCCAGTGCGAGTCCGCCTGATTTGGGGCGAAGGAGGAATTTATACTCACTTTTCTGTTTGTCGTGTTTTTCTTCTTTAAAGCGCGTGCCTTCCAGAAAATTCATCACGCTGGTAGGTATAGTAGCAAATTTTTCACAGGCTTTGCGCGTTGCTTCAAAATCCTTGCCTTGTTGTTCTGGATGCTGTTTCAAATACTCGGAGCTGTGGCGATACAGGAAAGGATAATCCAGCGCCCACCAGGCAAAACCCATAAGAGGCACCTTGATAAGTTCTCTCTTAATAAAAAATTTAAGCAGTGGAATGCGGCGGTTCAGCAGGTGCTGCATTACCAGTATATCAACCCAGGATTGATGATTGCTGACAACCAGATACCAGCCGTTATAATTCAAACCATCCACTCCCTGCACGTCCCACTGTGTTTTTTGAGTAAGCCACATCCAGCCGCTGTTGCCGGCAATCCAATTTTCTCCAATCCAATGAAGAATCCTGTTTATTATCCGAAGAAGCGGGGGCCAGGGCAAAAGGATTTTCGGAATGGAAAACACGAACAAGATAGATACCCAAAACAAAATATTTACGAATAAAAGAAAACCCGCTATCACTCCCACAAGTTTTGAAGGCAGAAAATTCAGCATAATGATATTCCTAAGCTTCTAATTTATATTATATCGATCTTTCATAGTTAATATCGCTCGGCTATAAAGAAAATTCATAAACAAGTCAAGATAATTAGAGGCAACCATAATATGGCTTAATGTAAATAATTTTATTGATTTACCTGAATATAAACATGAATTCTCTCTTTATGCTGGTTTTCTTAAATTCTTGAAGATCAGGCAGTATAATATGTTCTAAAAGAAATAACTGGTCTAAACATAAGTTTTTTGTTATAAATTAATCAAGTAAAGGCTATTTTAACCATTCCTAAATAAAATTGGTTGTGTTCAAAACTGTTACAAATCAATTAATTCAGTTAAAAATCATGGCCCGGAAGGATTTAAAAGATTGAAGAAAAATCATTTACGCAATATTGCCATTATTTCCCACGTTGATCACGGCAAAACCACCCTGCTTAACGCTATGCTGAAGCAGACTGGAGTGTTTCGGGTAAATCAGGCTGTCGAAGACCGCGTTATGGATTCGATGGATCTGGAAAAAGAACGCGGCATAACCATCACGGCGAAAAATACAGCGGTGGAGTATAACGGGGTAAAAATTAACATTGTCGATACACCCGGCCATGCCGATTTCGGCGGCGAAGTGGAACGCAGTCTCAATATGGTCGACGGCGCGATACTTCTGGTTGACGCCAGCGAAGGTCCCCTGCCGCAAACCAGATTTGTTTTAAAAAAAG
>JQDQ01000053.1 GCA_000747625.2 Smithella sp. SCADC | reverse complement strand
GAGAAATCTTTATAATCATTGAATAAGATTTCTCCCTTCGGTCGAAATGACATATCGGTAACTTTTGCAAGTATGCACTAGCCCATTGCAAAACTCCCGATTCTGTCATTCTCACGGGGCTTTTGGCGGAAATCCAGATGGCAGCTTCCTGAAATCATGGATGCCCGACAAGAGCATTCGGGCATGACAAAACGTTTTGCAATTGGCTCATACTTAAGAAACTTTTGCGAAAATTTTAAAATTTAAGCGTATATGAAAAAAGACACTCCTAAAGATTTAGAAAAACTGGAAGAATTAAAGCAATTAATCAAAAAACTTCGTGCGCCGGACGGCTGTCCCTGGGATCAACAACAAAAGAAGGAGGATATCAGGAAATATATCCTGGAAGAGGCTTATGAAGTAGTTGATTCTATTGATAAGGGAAGTTCTCAGGCTCTAAAAGAAGAATTGGGCGATTTACTCTTTCAAATATTATTTTTGACTGAAATATGCTCTGAATCGGACCTTTTTTCTCTGAGTGATGTTCTGGACGGAATTATAACAAAAATGATCCGGCGGCATCCGCATGTTTTTGGCAATAAAAAAGTGAACTCCGTGCAGGAAGTGAAGGAGAACTGGCAGCAAATAAAGAAAATGGAACGAAAAAATAAAAATATTGAAGAAGATTTGTTTTCCGGCGTTCCTCTTTCATTTCCGGCTTTGAAAAGAGCTCAAAAAATAACAGCCATTGCTTCTGCTTACGGTTTCGATTGGTCCAAAACGCAGGATGTAATAAATAAATTGAAAGAAGAAATTAAAGAGCTAAGAACTGCCGTAAAAAACAGCAATGAAGATGAGATTGAAGAGGAATTAGGCGATATCTTATTTACCATGGTCAATGTAAGCCGTTTCTTGTCTGTTGACGCGGAAAACGCCTTATCAAAAACAACAGAAAAGTTTTTACGCCGATTTTCTTATCTGACTGAACAATTATCCGCTAGAGGCATACCCATTAAAGATGCAACTTTAGCCCAAATGGATGCGCTCTGGAATGAAGCAAAAGAAAAGGATTGAATATGAAATATTTTCTCTGCGTAGTGGGCATGGTTTTTATCATTGAAGGTTTGCCTTACTTTCTCTTCCCGGAAAAATTAAAAATCTATTTACTTAAAATAACAACTATCGATGACTCCTCCTTACGATTTTTAGGAATATCCGCAATGATTTTAGGACTGATTCTGCTGTATTTCGGACGAAACTGAGAGTAATTATATTGACATCCACATCGTAATCTGATTATTTGCCAAAACTTTTTCATTTTGCACAAAGAGATATATGGAATTAAAAGATTTTTCATATTTTTTACCCGATGAACTCATCGCTCAGCACCCCTGCCAAAAGCGGGATCAATCACACTTGCTCGTTCTGGACAAGAAGAAAGAAAAAATGGCGGATTTCTCTTTTTTTCAACTACCTGATTTCTTACAAAGCGGTGATGTTCTTGTCATTAATGATTCTCGTGTTATTCCCGCAAGACTTTTTGGTAAAAAACCGACCGGAGGCATTCTGGAAATATTGCTTTTAACCAGAAAAACAAATGAAAAAGATTCTCAAACATGGGAAGCGCTGCTAAGGTCTGCCGGGAAACTGCAGGAGAATGATGTTATAGACCTCGGCAATAAATGCGAGGCCAAGGTTTTAGCACGAATATCTGATAAAAAATGGTTGCTGGAATTTTTTTCACCATATGGTTTTGAAGCTTATTTGAATACTTACGGCCGCGTCCCCCTGCCCCCTTACATTAAGCGTAAAAGAAATGCCGAATCGAACATTACCGACCGCGAACGTTACCAGACTATTTACGCGAAAAATCCAGGCTCCGTTGCCGCCCCAACCGCCGGACTGCATTTTTCTGCTGACGTTTTGCAGACATTGCAAAAGAAAGGTATTCAAATAGCCCCGATAACTCTGCACGTTGGATATGGAACTTTTATGCCTGTCGAAGTAAATGAAGTGGAAAAACATGTTTTGGAATCCGAATATTATGAAATAAGCTCCGAGAGCAGTCAGATCATTAATAACGCCCGGCGAGCGATTGCCGTGGGAACAACCTCTACCCGGACATTAGAAAGTGTAGCCGGTAATGATGGATATATCGCCGCAAAGTCCGGCGCTACCAATTGTTTTATTTATCCGGGATATAAATTTAAAAGAGTTGACGGACTTTTGACCAATTTTCATTTGCCGCAATCATCATTATTTTTACTTGTCTGCGCTTTTGCCGGGACAGACTTAATTAAAAAAGCTTATCAACACGCTGTAGAAAGCCGTTATCTTTTTTATAGTTACGGTGATTGCATGCTTATTATTTAGGATACACAAAAGATGCCTTTTCAATTTGATTTGATCAAACAAGATTCCGCCACTTCCGCCCGTTTAGGAAAGATGACCACTCCTCACGGTATAGTGAATACACCCGCGTTTATGCCGGTGGGCACGCAGGGAACAGTTAAATCAATGCTGCCCGAAGAGATCAAAAATTGCGGCGCTGAAATTATTTTAGGCAATACTTATCACTTATACTTGCGTCCCGGCCATGAAACTATAAAAAAACTGGGCGGTCTGCATCGGTTCATGAATTGGCCGGACCCGATTCTGACCGACAGCGGCGGTTTTCAGGTATACAGTTTAGGCGCTCTACGTAAAATTACGCCCGATGGCGTCATGTTTCGTTCTCATATTGACGGCTCCAGACATTTCTTAAGTCCTCAGAAAGCGATTGAAATCCAGGAAGCGCTCGGTTCGGATATTATGATGTGCCTTGATGAATGTACTCCCTACCCTGCTACATTCTCTCAAACCGAAGAATCTTTGAAACTGACTGTAAAATGGGCCGAGTTGTGCAAAACAGCCCAAACAAACAATGAGCAGGCGCTTTTTGGCATTATTCAAGGGGGAACTTATCTGGATTTACGTAAACAAGCAGTTGAACAATTGATACCTCTTGATTTTAATGGTTACGCTTTAGGCGGAGTCAGCGTAGGCGAACCTAAAGAAATAATGTATAAAATCACCGATTCCATCACTCCTTTATTGCCCGCTGATAAACCGCGTTACCTTATGGGCGTAGGAACTCCGGAAGATATAGTTTTTGCGGTATCATGCGGGATAGATATGTTTGACTGTGTTATTCCTACCAGATGCGCCCGTCATGGATTATTGTTTACAAATGAGAAAAATATTGTTATAAAAAACGCCCGTTGGCGGGAAGATAATAATCCTATTGAACAAACGTGCGATTGTTATACTTGCCGGAATTATTCCCGGGCATATTTACGTCATCTTTATGTCGCCGGTGAAATACTGGCTATGGTACTGAATACCATTCACAATGTCCGTTATTACATGCGATTAATGGAGCAAATTAGAACGGCATTAAAAGAAGGTCGTTTTTTAGAATTTAAAAATGATTTTTTAAATAAATAAGATGAATTTATAAAAAATTCTGATAAAGAACAGATTTTAAGGAGGAAGTTAAATTGATGACTTTAGCATACGCAATGGGCGGTGCCCCGGGTGGAGCGGCAACCGGTGGCGGTGATTGGGGTTTTCTTATAACCATGGCAGTAATTTTCGTGATTTTTTATTTTTTATTGATTCGCCCTCAACAAAAAAAACAAAAAGAACTCAAGGCCATGTTAGATAATCTTGCCTATGGTGACGCAGTAATGACAACCGGAGGTATTCACGGCAAAATAACAGGTTTAGCCGATTCAGTCATAACCCTGGAAATTGCCGACAAGGTAAGAATAAAAGTCGCACGAAGCGCCATTGGAGCTATTATACAGAAATCCGGCGCAGCTACTCCGGCATCTCCAACCAAGTAATAATATAGAAAGGGGCATTGCATGTTCAAATCTTTAAAGCTCAGAGGAGCGATAACTTTAATTGTTTGTCTTGGCGCTTTATATTTCCTAATACCTACGTTTTTCCCCAATATTCCATCGTCCTGGAATAAATATCTGGCCAAAGAAAAAATTCATTTAGGTCTGGATTTACAGGGCGGTATGCACCTTGTTCTGGAAATTGACACGGATAAAGCTCTGGAGGCAATGATGGAACGAACTTCCAATGAGTTAAAAGAATCATTGATGGACAGCAAGGTTCGTTTCCGCAATCTGGAAAAAGCCAAAGGCGCTACAATTTCCATGGAATTAACAGATTCTGACGGTAAAACCGTTTTGGAAAATGTTCTGCGAGACAAATATCCTGATCTGGAAATAGATACAACCGGTCCTCACGATAAAGGACAACTTGTTACTTTAAAAATAAATGATAAAAGAGCCGCTGACCTGAAAAAGCTAACCGTTGAACACTCTTTGGAAACAATCAGAAACAGGGTAGACCAATTCGGAATAGCGGAGCCGGAGATTATACCGGAAGGAGATAATCGTATTCTTATTCAACTCCCTGGTATTAAAGACCCGGAGAGGGCCAAAAATCTCATCGGTAAAACAGCTCTTTTGGAATTTAAAATTGTTGACGACGAAAATTCACTGGAAGAAGCTCTCCGGGGCAATCTCCCGGAAGGAGATATTATTGCTTACGGATTGCGTGCTGATAAATCAACAGGAGAGAGGAACTCATCTCCATATTTGCTAAAAGACAAATCATTGTTGACCGGCGCTTCACTGGAAACCGCCAAGGTTCAGATTGCCGACCGTTTCGGTGATGTCACTGTTAGTCTGACATTCAACTCTCAGGGATCGGTTGATTTTGAAAGAATAACGGGAGAAAATGTTCGCAAAAGATTGGCCATTGTTCTGGACGGCGTAGTGCATTCCGCTCCTGTCATTCAAGAAAAAATATCCGGAGGTAACGCTCAGATTACCGGCAACTTCACTATGGAGGAAGCGCGTGACCTGGCTATTGTTTTACGCGCCGGCGCTCTGCCCGCTCCAGTCAATATTCTGGAAGAAAGAACCGTCGGCCCGTCACTGGGCAGTGACTCCATCAGGCAGGGCATTCTGGCAACTATTATCGGTTCGCTTCTGGTTATTTTATTTATGATTGTTTATTACCGCTTTTCCGGCGCTGTTGCCGATATTGCGCTCGTCATCAATATACTTCTGATCCTAGCGGTTCTCGCAGCCTTCCGGGCAACCCTGACCCTGCCGGGAATTGCCGGTATGCTTCTCACGGTGGGCGTTGCTGTGGATGCAAATATTCTGATTTTTGAAAGAATACGGGAGGAACTACGGACGGGGAAAACCGTTCGCCTGGCTCTGGATACAGGCTACGACAGGGCATTCATCACTATCATTGACACGCATATCACAGGTATTGTCGCTGCTGTTGTTCTGATCTTTTTCGGAACAGGCCCGATCAAAGGATTCGCGGTAACAACAATCATTGGCCTTCTGGCCAGTCTTTTTACCTCGATTTTTATCACGCGGGTAATCTTT
Organism: Smithella sp. SCADC; assembly: GCA_000747625.2. Lineage (GTDB taxonomy): Bacteria > Desulfobacterota > Syntrophia > Syntrophales > Smithellaceae > Smithella. The sequence continues at coordinate 14,133 of JQDQ01000053.1, read as the reverse complement.
GATTATGTTATGGGAAAATACAATATTAAAAAATTGAGCATTTAAAATTAATGCGCAGGCAGGAGATATAAAATGAGCATGGAGTTGATAAAACCAGGTGTTAACATAGATTTTGTCGGAAAAATGAATTACGCAATTGCTTTTTCAGCCATCCTGATTCTCATCGGCATCGGATCTATTATCTATCATGGCGGTTTTAATCTGGGTATTGATTTCGCCGGCGGATCAATTATTCAGGTAAAATTTTCAAAAAATATTTCGGCCGATCAAATTCGTACTGCCCTGAAGTCAACCAAGCTGGAAAACAGCACTATTCAACAGTTCGGCGCCAATGAATTTTTGATCCGCACATCGGAATCTTTCTCCGATCAAAATATACTGGCCGCCAATGTGGAACAACCACTCTCTGCGGCGTTCAACAAGGATTACGAAATCCGGCGTGTGGAAGTTGTCGGTTCTAAAGTCAGTGCGGATTTTACCAGAAAAGCTATTATTGCTGTTATTTTTTCCTGGCTGGCTATCCTGATTTATGTTACCTGGCGCTTCGAGTTCCGCTACGCCGCGGGAGGAATTCTTGCTCTGGTTCACGATACGTTGATTGTGACCGGGGCTGTCGCTGTGATGAACATGGAATTCACCATAAACATTCTCGCAGTACTCGTTTTCGTTATCGGTTTTTCTATTAATGACACCATTGTTACGTTGGATCGAATTCGGGAAATTGTAAAACGGAATTCCAAACAGAAGTTAGGCGATATCATCAATCTGGCAATCAATGAAACCCTCAGCAGAACCATCTTGACGTCTCTGACTGTTTTCTTTACTGTTCTAGCCCTGTACATTTTTGGCGGAGCGGTCATCCGCGATTTTGCTTTTGCCATGCTGATCGGCACAGTTATTGGAACCTATTCCACTATTTATATTGCTTGCACCAGTGTGCTGCTTTTTGAAAATCTGCAGATTTCAAAAATGAAGAGGAAAAAATAATTTGTCAATTTTCGCCACAGTGGGATTTACCGTTTTCATTTTGATACTGTTCGCGGGTATTTTTCTGAATTTGTTTGGATTACCCGGAACTGTAGTTGTTTTTTTTGATGTTTTGTTTTATGCAATTTTTACCGGCTTTGATCACATTGGGTTAAAAATTATCCTGTTTCTGCTCATTTTCACTATAATTGCCGAAACAATCGACTTATTTTTTGTGATAGGCGGGGCATTTCAGCCGGTTGCTTCAAAAAAATCTTTTGGAGCGGCGGCATTAGGAGCTATGGTGGGAATATTTTTGCTTACGCCATTTTGGGGAGGACCAGGAATATGGATAGGATTTTTTTTTGGAGGTCTTGCCGGAACATTGATAATAGAATTTATCCATCAATCAAATTTAAAAGCTCCTTTCCGAATGCCTGGCCGTGTTATTTTTGCTATGATCGGAGGAAAGATGTTTAAAGGAATAATTGCCCTTTCCATGATCGCCTTTTCTCTATCCAATATTTACTCTTAGGGGTTTCTAGTTAATATGGCTGAAAATAATAAAACAAAAGAAAAAAGAAAATCGAAAGTTAAAGAATATGTTGAATCAATCATCATCGCGATTTTGATCGCCCTCTTTATCCGCACATTTATAATCTGCGCATACAAGATACCTTCCCGTTCCATGGTACCGACTCTGTTGGTTGGAGATCATATCTTGGTCAATAAATTTCTTTATGGCATAAAAATCCCTCTTTTAAGAAAAACTATCGTCCCTGTTAGTAACCCGCAAAGAGGTGATATTGTAGTTTTCATTTACCCCAATGACCGGTCGAAAGATTTCATCAAGAGGGTGATCGGCGTGGCCGGTGACAAAATCGAAATAAAAAATAAAAAAATATTCATCAATGATAAAGAATATAAAGATTCCTATGGTATATACAGCGATAACGTAATTTATCCGGCTTCTATCCAACCTCGCGATAATTTCGGACCGGTAACCGTCCCCCAAAAATCTATTTTCGTCATGGGTGACAACCGCGATGAAAGTCTGGACAGCCGTTTCTGGGGATTTGTCAACTTAAAAGATGTTGAAGGAAAAGCTTTTATAATATACTGGTCGTGGAACCGCGAAGATCATAATCTCCGCTGGCAGCGATTGGGCAATTTACTGCATTAATTAAAAGAATGCCGATATTACCATAGCCACGGAAAGACAATTCAGAATAACAACTGTTGCCCAGGAAACAATATTCATCAACCGGCCATTGACGTAATTACCCATGATTCGTTTATCATTAATTAAAAAAAGCATAAAAATCAGAATAAAGGGAAGCAGCATTCCGTTAATAACCTGCGAATAATACATGATGCCGATCAGAGGCACATTGGGCAGAAGAATAAACCCCGCACCCAGAATAATCATTAACGAATACATGCCGTAAAACTGCGGCGCTTCGGCGAATTTGCTGTTTAAGCTTGATTCCCATCCAAACGCCTCACAAATTGTATAAGCGGTGGAAAGCGGCAGAATGGAAGCGGCAAAAAGAGAGGCATTAAGTAAACCGAAGGCGAATAAAGAAGCGGCGTATGATCCTGCCAGAGGAACCAGCGCCAAAGCCGCATCCTTGGCCGTTTCAATTTTAAACCCGTGTTGAAACAACGTAACAGCACAAAGCATTATAATAAAAAACGCCACCACATTAACGGTTATCGAACCGAAGATAACATCCATTCGCGAATATTTATAACTCTCGGCTTTTAAACCCTTGTCTACGATGGATGATTGAAGGTAAAACTGCATCCATGGTGCGATCGTTGTTCCAACGATACCGATGGCCATAGTAAGCATTCCGGTATCGAAGTTCATGGTCGGTGTAAAGGCGGCTTTACTGATTGCCGACCAGTCGGGATGCACAATAAATCCGGAAATAATATAGGAAAGATAAAAAACACAGGCGATTAGAAAAACCTTTTCCACTGATTTATAATTTCCTTTTACCACCATCCACCACACAAGAACAGCGCCAACCGGAACTGAAATATGTTTACTAACACCGAAAATTTCCATACTGGCGGCAATTCCGGCAAACTCGGATAATGTATTTCCTAAATTAGCCAGGAAAAGAACAATCATCAAATAGAAAGTGATTTTTGCTCCGAAACGTTCGCGAATTAAATCCGAAAGACCCTTGCCGGAAACAACGCCCATGCGGGCGCACATTTCCTGAATAATTATTAAGGCAACAGTTACAGGGATAAGTATCCAAATTAATTTCAAACCATAATGAGCGCCGGCCAAAGAATAAGTGGTAATACCGCCGGCATCATTGTCCACATTGGACGTGATTATTCCCGGGCCAATCAGTGCAAAAAAAAGACCGATTTTCCAGAAGCCTTTTTGTAATATTTTTTCCCAAAGCTGTTTTATTTTATTCATAGTTCTTCTTCAAATTCAGCTTATGTTGTTATTTTTCCAACTGAGGAGCGACAACTTCCAAAAGATTCTTAAACATAATGGTCCCCTGCATCCGGTCATTTTCATCAACAACAGGAATAGCTGTTACTCCGTATTTAGCAAACTGCTCGGCAATCGTATCATCATTATCATCAAGTTTTACCGAAATGACACGCTCATCCATCAGCTCTTCGAGTTTCTTGTCCTGATCGGCCAGAATCAAATCACGTAAAGTTACGACCCCCAAAAGGTGTTCTTCATCGTCAGTAACATACACGTAATAAACCATTTCGATATCCGCCGCTTCCTGGCGAAATCTTTCCAGTGTTTCTTTTACGGTCATTGATGGACGGAAACTTAAGTAAGACGTTGTCATCATTCCACCGGCTTCTCTTTCCGGATGGGTTAAGAGCTCCTTGACATCATCGGCAATATCCTTTTCCATTTCGTTCAAAATTCCCTCGGCCTTGGCTTTGGGCAAATCAGCAATAAGGTCGGCGGCTTCAGATAAAGACATTTCCTCGATAATATCTGAGGCTTTTTCCGAGTTAAGATCATTAATCAGACTGACCTGAACCTTGGGATCCGTTTCTTCAAGAGTTTCCGCCGCGGTCTCGACATCAAGAGCCTGAAATACAGCAGCACGCTGCTTAATATCCATTTCTTCGAGGATATCCGCCAAGTCAGCCGGATGAATTTTACCGAGCCTGTTCTGAGTTATATTCAAGCGCAGCAAATCCGGCGAATGCACCGGCTGTACGAATTTCCACGAAATAAACTGATTGGGTAATTTGTAGTCGAACAGCCCCTGGAAAATTATATCAAAGGGTTTTATCAAACCCATGCGGCGGATCACGCCGCGAAAACCGACATCAACGTGGACGAGATGCATCCCCTGGCTTGTTTTTAAAAACTGAAGATCATTCACTCTTCTGATCTTGGCCCCATCAGTATCCACAACCTGCTTATCCAATAAGGCGTCCTTGAGCAGCAGCTCCCCCTGCCGCAAATTAAGAGGAAGTAACTCACTTGTTGAATGTATGGAAACGGAGACATCTCCATTAAAATCAACTACGTTTCCCCAGGGAAGAAAAACGGGATTTTCTTTTTGCGCGGAACTGAATATTATTCCGGTAACTATAGGAAAAGGATCAATAAACTCCGCGGCTAAATCATATACTTTGCCCAGGCTTTCGCCTCCGGCCCCGATAATTTTCTTCCCCAGAATTCTGCTTAAAAATAAAAAAATCTCGGGATCCTGATTTATATCCATTTTTTTCCTCCGGATTTTCGTTTATACCAGTTATTCTTTTTTAACAAAAGTTTTTTGAATAATTTTTTTCATCTTGACACTTTAACATCTTAGTTGTATAAATTTCCAAAGTTTACCCTTTTAATTTAATCCGGTGAGATTGAAAAAGGAAAATGTAATGCAAAATTCATCAAAATATCATCAAGCCTTTCCCCTATCGGGGGAAGGCTTTTTTTATAACATTGCCCGAGGTTGACGCATATGACGAACAATAGAAACATCAAAACAGTAATGGATAAGGACGGGATTGAACGATGCCTTACCCGAATCGCTTATGAAATTCTGGAAAAAAATAAAGGCATGGAAAATCTCGTACTGGTTGGCATAAGAACCGGCGGAGTTTATCTGGCCCAAAGACTACAGAAGAAAATGGCCGATATCGAAAATGGCAATATTCCACTGGGAATACTGGACACAACTCTCTACAGAGATGATATTTCCGCATCCAACAAGAAACCACAACTGGGAGAAACAAAAATAAATTTCTCTCTCGACGATAAAATAGTTATTCTCGTGGATGATGTTCTCTTTACCGGTCGAACCATCCGGGCGGCAATGGACGCCCTGATTGATTTTGGACGTCCCAGGATGATTCAATTGGCTGTCTTAATCGACCGCGGCCATCGCGAGCTCCCCATTAGAGCTGACTTTGTGGGCAAGAATCTGCCATCATCGCTGTGGGAAGCAGTCCGGGTCGACCTGGTGGAAAAAAACGGTGTGGATGAAGTCGTCATAGAAGAAGGAAACTAAAACCATTTAAGGGCTGCTATGAAATTTGAAAGAAAAGATATTCTGGGAATAAAAGACTTATCCGTTGATGAGATAAATTTCATTCTGGAGACCGCGGAATCTTTTCTGGAAGTCTCCACCCGTAAAATAAAGAAAGTGCCGACACTGCGCGGCAAAACAATCATCAATCTGTTTTATGAAGCAAGTACGCGCACCAGAACATCTTTCGAAATCGCCGGCAAACGATTAAGCGCCGACACGATTAACATTTCAGCTTCCACCAGTTCCGTGGTCAAGGGAGAAACTCTCATTGACACCGCCCGCAATCTGGAAGCCATGAATCCCGACGTCATCGTCATCCGCCACAGCGCTTCCGGAGCTCCGCAAATGCTGGCCGCGCTGGTCAGACAGTCAATCATCAATGCCGGCGACGGCGCGCATGAACATCCAACGCAGGCGCTGTTGGACATGATGACTATTAAAGAACACAAAAAGAAAATCGCCGGATTGAAGGTGGCGATCATCGGCGATATCGAACACAGCCGCGTCGCCCGTTCCAATATTTACGGCCTGTCCAAAATGGGCGCTGATGTTGTCCTGGCCGGTCCGGCGACCATGCTGCCGCGCGATATCGAACAAATGGGTGTAAAAGTTTTTAACAAGATGGAAGAAGCTATTGAAGGCGCAGACGTAGTAATGATGCTGCGCATTCAGTTGGAAAGGCAAAAACAAAGCATCTTCCCGTCACTGCGCGAATATTCCCAGCATTACTGCCTTAACCGCAACAACATTAAACTGGCCAAAAAAGATGTCATCGTCATGCATCCGGGGCCGATTAACCGCGGCGTGGAAATATCGCCTGACATCGCTGACGATCCCTCTTACTCTGTAATTCTTGATCAGGTGAACAAAGGCGTGGCCGTAAGAATGGCGCTGCTTTACCTGCTCACCGGAGGTAGTGAATGAAACTATTATTAACCGGCGCGAGAATAATAGATCCCGCGCAAAACATAGACTCCCGAATGGATATTTTTCTGGAAGACGGTAAAATTGCCAAAACAGGCATAAATCTTTCCAAGTCAATAAAATCAAAAAATTCAGAAACAATAACAATTGATCTGGACGGAATGATTCTCGTTCCCGGCCTGATTGATATGCACACCCATCTGCGCGAACCTGGTTTTGAATACAAAGAAACAATAGCATCAGGAGCCGCTGCCGCAGTCGCCGGTGGATTTACTTCCATTGCCTGCATGCCCAATACCAATCCGATTAACGATAATCGTTCCATTACAGAATTTATCAAAAGAAAAGCAGCGGAGACGGCGCTGGTTAATGTTTATCCGATTGGCGCCATCAGCATGGATTCAGCAGGTTCCAAGCTTACAGAATTCTGGGATCTCAAAGAAGCGGGCATTGTCGCGCTTTCCGACGACGGCAATCCGGTAATGAACGCCGCCCTGATGCGCAGGGCGATGGAATATGCCTTCTCTCTGCAATTACCGGTTATTTCGCACTGCGAAGATACAAACCTCTCTGCGGACGGGTTGATGAACGAAGGGTATTATTCAACCATTCTGGGACTGCGCGGTATCCCCGGCATCGCGGAAGAAGCAATGATTGCCCGTGATATTCTAATTGCCGAATTTACCAAGACTTGTGTTCACATAGCGCATGTCAGCACGGCCGGTTCCGTTCGCCTGATTCGCGATGCCAAAAAAAGAGGTCTGAAAGTAACGGCGGAGACCGCACCCCACTATTTCACTCTGACCGAAGAATCACTCCAGGGCTATGATACCAACTTCAAAGTCAATCCCCCGTTAAGAAGTGAAAAGGACATCGCGGCAATCAAAGAAGGTCTTGCCGATGGAACGATTGATGTCATTGCCTGCGACCATGCTCCACACGGACGAACGGATAAAGAAGTGGAATTCGAATACGCTGCCAACGGAATCAGCGGGCTGGAAACATCGCTGGGATTAAGCTTAAATCTAATCAACAGCAAAATTCTTACTTGGCCGGAATTAATTGTCAGGATGAGCTTATATCCGGCGCGCATCTTGAATTTGCCGAAAGGAACGCTGGAGACAGGCACGGATGCCGACATTACCGTAATCGATCCCCTACTCAAATGGACTGTTGATGTGCAGGCGTTTCGTTCACGCGGGAAGAACTCTCCGTTTCATGGACGCCAGATGCAGGGCAAAGCTATCCTTACAATCGTCGGCGGTGAAATAAAGTACGATGGTCGTTGAAGAAGAAATAAATTTTAGAAATCAGGAGACGACTTCATAAAATGATCCCGGCATACGATATTGTGTCGAAATTAATTATTTTGTCATTTCGAAGCGAAGCGAGAAATCTTATCTTTAATAATTTAAAAGTCTTAAGATTCCTCACATACGTTCGGAATGACATTTCTTACTATGCGGGAAGTTATCATTTTATGACGTTGTAAAAGTATGGTCGCTAGAGAAAGTTTCAAAACCACCGGATTCGTTCTGCGTACATTAAACTACAGTGAATCGGATTTAATTGTAACATTCTATAGCCATGATTTCGGCAAACTCAAAGGAATTGCCAAAGGCGCCAAGAGAAGCAAGAAAAGATTTGCCAACGTTTTCGAACCTTTTTCTCTGACCAACATCATCTTTACCCGCAAAAGCCGTGACATGCTGGCTTTCATCGAATCCTGCGATATCATCGACCATCATCACGCCATTCGTCAGGATATGGAAAAAACATTGATGGCTTCTTATTTTATCGACCTCACGGATCACTTCAGCCCGGAAGGAAAAAAGAATGAGAGTGTATTTCAGCTACTGCATGATTTTCTACTGATGCTGGGCAGAGAAAAGGCATCCGATGCCGTCGTGCGCTTTTTCGAAATGCGTCTGCTGAAATTAGCGGGATTCGAACCGGCTCTCGACCGCTGTATAGTCTGCAAAACGCCGGTGACCAACGGCAACTCTTATTATTTTCATGCTCATGAGGGTGGAATCAAATGCAGTGCCTGCGCCAAGCCTCAAAGATTCGAACAGCCGATTTCCGCCGGCACAGTGCGCACCCTGCTTCTGGGCAAAGATGTGGATATTGATAAAATTAAACTAATCTCGTTTACTAATTCTCTAGCCTTGGAATCACGCAGCATCCTCACCGGATTTATTTCTCATGTGCTGGGACGCGAAGTAAAATCTCTGAAAGTCATGGAACAGGTGCGGAAGCTCTGCACATAATGCTTATACCTACTTAACAAACGATTTTGAAAAGTCCTGATGTTGTGAATTACAATGTAAAGATGCAACACGGGCCAGCGAGTGCAGGCGGAGAAAAAACCCGGCAATTCAATTACACATTAAATATTTTTATTGTCATTAATTATGAATGCCAGTTAGCACTCCATTTTGAAAATATAGATACTGATTGTCGTGATACACCCATTGTTCATTCTTTACATTACCTGTTATTGTGTTATAGATTTTTTGTGGTGTGCCCCAACTCATCCGAACTTGCTTAGCAGTCATACCAACAAATACCTTTTCTTCATCAATAGCAGTCCATATTTTTGAAGACCATTTATAGATTTTTTTTGGATTTTCTGTAAAAAAATAATCATTAAAACTACTTGCTTCTCTCAGGATATATGAAACATTTGTGCCGCTTAATGTTACATCTTGGAAACCTTCTTCCCCTGAAGGTGTTTGCAAAATAAATCTAATTGGTGCAAAACTATCCCAACCCGCTACAACATCTACGACCTTGACTGTTGAAAATTTCCTGATTTTTATGCTTCCAAATTTATCTGTAGTTTCATCATAGGTATCAATTTTCTTTCCTCCGTACCACAGGGTTTTTCCTAACCATTTATCGCGTGCATACTCCATATCAGCAACTGGAGCTATGCCGTCTATGCCATCATAACCAAAACCAATGTAAACCTGACCATTATCATCCATCTGGATTGTAATATCAGCACTACCACCACTATTTGATGCTTTAGTGATGGTTCCTATCCGTCCAACACATTCCTCATACTTTAGGTTATCACGATAACTTCCTTTTCCTATATGGAAGCTCTGGTATCCAAATTTTTGAAGGTCTTTTGATTTGGGTAAAAAGATAAATTTTTCGCCAACACATTTTTCAAGAGGACGAAAGGACAAGGGGTTTATTTGAGATGGCTTTATTTGTTCTTTTGGTTCATTTTGTTTGCCAATAGAACCTTCTCGTATATAAGGACTTTGGGCAAATACTATATTTATTTGGAAAAGAAGGATAGGTACTAAAATAATTAATGCTCTCATCAACAAACCTCCTATATGACGATGGCGTATTACTTTTTCATTGTTAATATACGAACTTCGCATTTTCCGATATTTTAAATAATAGCAATATGCTTAGTGAGATAAAATTTTCTTTAGGTTGCGGAGTTCTGCTTTCAACTGATTGCCGATAGATACAATGTTGCTATTCTTGGTACTAGAAATTAATGCATTAACCAATTTGGTTTCTGAGTCAATAATCGTCGCAACATACTTTATATGCGAATCTATGATGCGCATTGCGAACTTGCGGTCAGAAGTATTTTTGACCATCTCCATAATTTCAAGTAAACTTTTAAGATACGCTATATGCGTATTGAAATCTCCAGCAATGTTTGTGATGGCAATGGCGGCGCCTATGTCATCCTTTGTTTGGCTGGACTGGACGAGGGTATTTAACTCACTTAAATCACTCATCTTACTCTCGCATTTGTCCAATTCAGATATACTTGGTTGAGCAGTAGCGGGAACGGCAGTAAAAACTAGTGCAATAAGGACAATTAATAAAATAGCACGTAAATTTTTCATATTATCCCTCCTAATGAGTTAAATACACCATAGCACTATTCATTATTATTTTAAAAGAAGAAATTACTTTGCGAGGTACAGGAAGAAGTGCTTGTTGAATTTATCTACAACTGTTCAGCGGTGGACGTCTCACAGAACTAATGATTACCGAGGGAAAGTAGGGAATCTAATCATCAACCGCGTTTTTTTGGGCGATCGGCTGTATTGACTTGTTCGGCTCTACCATTACTATACGCTAAGGAAATGCTTTCTAATACCTTTTCTCAGATTGTTATACTGATCACCTGTAATATTCCAAAACGTGAAGTTCGGCGACTTGTAATGATAAGCTTCTTCATCGTTACGCCGCCAATCCAGCCAATCAACAGGAACTCGCCACTCAGGTGAGTTCTCATCAGGAAAGTTTTCTATTCTGTCAGGGTCACCAGGTTTTAATATTTCGCATATCGTCCTCGCACGACCGATACCAATTATTCCTATGCTCTTCGCAAACATAAAGATAGCATCTCCGGGTTCGACTTGCTGCATATGGTTTGAAAACCTGAACGTTTCCCAAGCTGTAGCATAACCACGAGTGCGCATCTTTTGTTCAAGAACGTATTTGCCGGTAGAAGTGAGCGCACCATGCCTTCGATCTGTATTGCATATAAAGAAACGAGAAGCATTATCTAGCAAATCCTGTAAATCATCCGAAAATTCTGTGGTATTCCTATTACCTTTCGGTATAGACAATTTAGATTTGGTTTTCATTTTAAGTTTAAAATAGTCACGGCGAAGTGCCGCAGCCTGTTGTTGCAATTTAGTCAGCTGCGATGCACTTAATGGATGTGCTTTCTCCCAGAACTTATTAAACCATGTTTTAAGCTGCGCTATGCTTCCTCTATCAATTTGAACTCCGACTTCGATATTTGAATCAAATGCGCTTCTTGTAAGATTTGCAGAAGTAACCACGGCAGATGAGTTGCCGAAAATGTATACCTTCGCATGAAGCCTTGGATGATTCGGAAGATTTCTACATTCCACGCCCGATTTGATGAGTAACTGCAAAGCCTCAATTGATGTAGAACCTGATACGATGTCCATGGGTGACAAGGACGTTAACAGGAAGACCTTTCGATTCTTGACACTGATTAAAAGATCCCTATCAGTCACATAAGGACTTGCAACACGAACCGTACCTTGCGTGTTCTTGATCAAACCAAGCAATCGCTGCTGATGTTGTCGTTTACCACCGTCTTCTGCGATCAATTCCAGCATCGTGTCCCTCCTTTTTAGTAAAAAGCCATTGATTTGCCCATTATGCCGAACATTGTTTATATGGATCAGTGCTAATACTCCAAACGCCGCATATTTACCGCATGAAACTTTTATGAAGAAGGATTGTTTAACAATTATTTTTTGTAATCTAGCATAAAATTAAAAATTTTGAAAATGATGATAACAGGAAAAAGCCAATTATCTGTTTCGCCTGTAAAAAATAAAACAGGGCCCTTTATTTGTGCCAGGTCAATTTTTTTGCTAGTATCGTGTCCCATAAGCAAATTGTCATATCGACCGAAGGGAGATATCTTGTACCTCAATCGAATTATTAAGATTTCTCGCAGAGTATAATCCCGCGTATGCGGGACTCGAAATGACATTTCTTAAATGAATTTACGGGACACAATTCTAGTATATTTTTAAGAGGGTTTTGAATGCATAAGCCGGAGTTATTGATTCCTGCCGGTAATCTGGAAAAATTGAGAACGGCTATTCTGTATGGAGCTGACGCCGTCTATACAGGGGTTGAAGGATTGAGCCTGAGAACCGGTTCAGCGGAGATGACCGTTGAAGATTTAGCACAGGGTGTAAATGAAGCCCATCTTAAAGGCGTTAGAATCTATGCGGCAGTTAATACGTTTTCCCGCAATGCAGACTTGGATCAGGCAAAGAAAATAATCCCTAAACTTGCTACTATTGGTATTGACGCGGTAATTGTCAGCGAACCGGGAATGCTCCGGCTGATTAAAAGTTTAGCACCGCAGTTGCCGGTCCACTTAAGCACGCAGGCCAACACCACAAACCTCGAAGCTGTCCGTTTCTGGCAAGACCAGGGAGTACGGCGAATTATTCTGGGCCGGGAACTGAACTTAAAAGAAGTCGGAGAGATTGCCGCGGCTGTTCCCGAAATGGAGTTGGAGATTTTTATCCACGGCGCGATGTGCATGGCCTATTCCGGACGATGTTATTTATCGGCATTCCGCAACAAGCGCAGTGCCAACGAAGGCGATTGCTCTCAACCCTGCCGCTGGGAATATTTACTTTACGAATCAACAAGACCGTCCGATCCGTTTATTATTGAGGAGGACGAACGCTACAGTTACCTGCTTAGTTCCAAAGATCTATGCCTCATTGAATATCTGTCCGAAGTACTGGCTTCCGGCGTTACCAGTCTAAAAATCGAGGGCCGGATGAAATCGGCTTATTATGTGGCGGTAGTTACCCGGACATACCGGCAGGCACTGGACACGTTAATGCGCCAAAAAGAAAAATACAAATGCCGACAGGAATGGATTGATGAACTGGGAACAGTTTCCAATCGCGGATATACAGCCGGCTTCGCGTTTTCTGAAGAAAAAATAAACGAAACTAATCAGGAGATTAAATATATTCAAACTCATGAACCGGCGGGGAAAGTGCTAAATTATGACACAGAGAATAAAAGAATTTTGTTTAGCGTTAGAAATCGTATCAAAATAGGTGACTGTCTGGAAATTCTATTGCCGGAAAATATTGTTGCCATAAAAATCATTTCCATAACTGACCGGAATGGGAACAATCTTTCAGAGGCACACAGCGGTTCCGAAATATATATTCCATTCGAACACGAAATACAGATGGGGGTTTTTGCCCGTCAGCAAATCAATAATCACTCATAACAATTTAAAATCACAGGTATAAATTCCAGCACAAGTTTTAGATGCCGGTTCCGCAGCGTGTCTTTAAAATCTAACAACAAAAATCAGGCACGAAGAAAATCCCTTGACATTAGTTTGAAAATAGTTTATTGGTTGAACCACTGAACCACCCAACCATCAAAAAGAAATGGCTCAGCAGGAGATATACCATGACAGCCAAGAAAGTCTTTTCCCAGCCGCTAACACGTTCACGTCTTCATGAGGAGATTGTGACAATTATCCAGAAGCAGATCATGAATGGCACGATTACTCCGGGAAGCAAACTGCCTCCCGAGCGGGAAATGGCGGAAACTTTCAGTGTCAACCGTGCTACGGTGCGTGAGGCATTGCGCAAACTGGAAAATCTCGATCTTGTTGAAATCAGACATGGTGACGGATTATATGTCAAAAATTATCTGGAAAGCGGTAATTTTGATCTTATCAAAGCCGCTTTAAATTTGGATAAGGGAACGGAAATAATCTTAAATATTCTGGAGGCTCGCAGCTACGTAGTGCCGCAGATGGCTTACATGGCGGCGCAAAGACGCACTGCCACCGATCTTGAAGAGCTTCAGCAGGTCATCTCTAACGAAGACTTGAGCATGCTGGAACGGGATATCAAAGTGCACCAGTTAATTGTTCGTGCCACCCACAATCTGCTCTGCACCATTGGCCTCAACTTCTTCAATCAGATTTTCCGCGACTACGGTTATCTTTATTTTGACAACAAAAAAAACGTTGAACGCTCCCGTAAGTTTCACCAGGAAATTTATGAAGCCATCAAAAATAAACAGGCTGGAGCGGCCAGACGGATTATGCAGGAAGTGCTCCTTTATGCAGAGGAGGCCGTTAAAAAATCACTGACCGGCAAACAGAGAA
>JQDQ01000052.1 GCA_000747625.2 Smithella sp. SCADC | reverse complement strand
TATTCCCCAACGGCCTGCCCGTCTGCTCATGCCGATGTATTAATAATTCATCTTCTTCACAAAAGAAGGTGTCCTGCCGACGATTGCCTCGCGGGGTGACATGATGAGGATATTTTGCTGCGACTACTCTTGCTATACGGCCCATGTTTATTGTCTATGACTATAATCACTGCTTCTCAAGAAAAAACTAGTATAGTGTCCCAGATTTGTCCCATTGAGCCACTTGTCAACAGTTTTAAAAGACAGGCCCATTATTGCTGCAATCTGATTGCAATTGAGGCCATCTTTTTCATGGTAACTTTTAATTTTCATGAAGGTTTCGTAATCGATCATGCGGCTTCCTCCCTGGCTTTTTTGAGGATGCTTTCCAGGCTGAGAGGCTGCGCCATGGATCTTTTAGCCGTATGACTGATATCCAGGCTAAGGACCTGGTAGAGGGGCTCTTGCCAGGCAATCATGCCGTTTTGAACGAGGTTGTTTCTGGCGTTTTGCAGCGCGTTCGGATCCATGGAAAGACGCTGCATAATCGATTTGTCCCCATAGTAGCTCAGGCCCTCAGCGTCACCAACGGTGACTAAAAACAGGCACAATGCTGCAGCGGGGTGGGTTAATTTTTCGATGTGCCGGTGATCGACCCAGCTGAACTGTTCGGGAACTTTGCGGATGCGATGTTTCAAGATGGGCAGTTTCGTCATGTCGTCCTCCTTTTGGGGTTGCAGGGTTAATAATATCCTGCCCCAATTGTTGCAGACGACGGACGGTTTTGGCGATGTCATCTTGTAACGCAAGGCCGGTAAAACTGGCGATTAATCCTATTAAAACGGAAGGTTGCGGGTTTAAGAGATCTTGTAACGCACCGCATGCCAATTCGTTAGTATCGTTAATATTTACAGAAGGTTGTCCAATTAAGGGATCTTGTAACGCATTTTGTGTTTTTCGCCAGTACCCGGGATGGGTCTTTCGCCACTGTTGAACACGGGCAACATTTTCAGGGCCGCGGAAGTAGTCGCGGTTTTCCGGTTTGCTCAGCCAGCGGCGCTGACTGTCTTTTTTACTGGCATAGAGGCATCCAAGTTCCGAACAATAGTTTTGACGTCCGGTGTTGCGTAGATCGGAAACGAATAACTTTTTGCAATGTTTACACCTTTTCTTTTTAATAGCCCCCATGGTTTTGGTTCCTCCAATGGGAGAATAATAAGAAAAAATGTGCAAAGATTAACGAAAAAAAAGAAACAACAAGCTGAAGAAAATGGAAGAAGATTTTTATAAAATGGGTTTTGGGGAAGAATATGCAGAAGAAAATCTAAGACAATAAATTGGCAGTTTCAAACCGCCGAAGAATATATAGTTTCAGATCGCCGCTGACACTGATATAAACCTTCTAAATCGGCAAGTTTTATTGCTTCGAATTCATCCAGGGTCAAAACGACTTCTTCCAGCAGGGAAGATGGTAATCCTTTTGGTTTATAATAATTTACATCCGGAATGCAGGCTATCTTCCTGGAATATTTAGGTCTCGTCATGATATCGCCTCATAGCTGCACATTATGAGCATATGCTCATAATGTCAAGAAAATAATCTGAATCGCAAGAAATCATGCTTAATTTTGTAAATATGAAATGAAAAAAAGGGTTGTCGGGTTTTCTTACAGCTATTTCATAGCGCCGCTTAATGATATATTAAGTTTTGATATCAATATGTTGTAATTAAGATAAACAATATGCCGGGATAAAAAAATACATAACTATTACTGTTCTGTGAGAATTGCCGACGTTAATAAAACCCCCATTAATTATTTGTTTAACTGTATAATATTAAGAAGTTAGAATATTTAACCGTTCCTTTCGTCCTGATTTTATGTCGGGATACTTTACAGTTTATATGCGGTTGTATTTCATAGCCACAAATGAAACTCTGCATTGTTGACAGCAAACCCAGTAATATCAATCAGCTATGCTGTGTAATTTATTGTTGGCACACCAATTGCTTAACTATCAATCAACAATGAAGTTTTTTTGAAATTTAATAATTAATAAGGAGGGTTTTATTTATGAAGAAAAAAATGATGTTTTTTGTGATGATGCTGGCTCTGGTTTTGAGTGTCCCGGTTTATGCTACGGATTACGATTTTTCTGGCAATTTAACGTATCATAACGATGTTCTAAGCTGGACGGTTACGACTGGTGCTGCCAATGTAACAGTCTTTTCATCAAGCTGGGATGAAGGCAATTTTGATCCCATTTTAGCAGTCTGGGACGCAACAGGTGCACTGCGTTATCAGCAGGATGACGGTGGTAATGTCGGCTCTACACTTTCAAATGGCGTATCCTACTCTCACAGTTATTATGATACATACTACACTCTTGCTCTGGGAGCAGGCACTTATACGCTGACCATGGCCACTTATGCCAACTTCGCAAATGGAATTTTACTCAGTAATGGATTTAGTTATGATAATCAGACTCCCATTCTCATTTCTAACTGGAATGAGCCTGCTAACGGTTACAGAGGCAGCTATTATTCAGTTCATTTCCTTGGAGCCGAAGATGTTATCCCGCACAATGATGTTCCCGAGCCGGCCACAATGCTGATGCTTGGTTTCGGTCTGATGGGTATTGCCGGATTAAGAAGGATGAAGAAATAGTATTTTGCTCAATGTGATTTGAAAGCAAAGGCAGATTCGTAATGAATCTGCCTTTGCTGTTTAATCAAAAGAGTTTGTCACCAATACAACCTATCAACGGTATGTCTTAGGCACCTCATACCACTTTATTTTCATAATGATATCATTCCCAATTTTATCCATATGGGTTTTGGTATTGGAACGTCATGGCTTATTTTTTATTATCTCCGCAAAAAATTTGGTCGTGTCTGGGGATTGCTGGGAGTTCTCATCTTTTTAAGCACCCCTATGGTTATGCGTATTTCAACCAAAAATCAGGGGACACCATATTAGTTATTATTCTTCCTCGGCCTTCCGCCTTTTCCTGGAACTAAAATCCTCTCT
>JQDQ01000051.1 GCA_000747625.2 Smithella sp. SCADC | reverse complement strand
TATTGACGGATGACAGCAACTCCAGCATCCGCTCCGCACCGTGAGGGAAACCGTTTGCACGGGCACGCTTGTGTGCAATACGCACCAGAAGAAGCGCAATCATGCAGGTCAACGCATGTACGCGAATCTTGGAATCCGTCCAGTGAAAGACAGGGTCCATTTTAACCCATCGGTCGGATTTGGTAATCCGGAAAGCATCCTCAACAATATATCGATCAAGGTAAATATCGATAATCTCCCCTGCCGTCAGGGATTCCCGGTCTGTAAATAAAATCTGTTTGCCGAATCTTGTTTTAGCCTCCTCAATGGCCGGAAAGTTCTTGCGCGCGCTGACCTTGAAACGGTTTTCTTCTTCCTCAATGTCTATATCGAGAAGCCCCGTCACATGATACCGGTCTGTAATATCCAAAGCCTGGCGTTGCATCGAATCCATGGTTGAGCGGCCATCGGCATCTTTGGCTTTTCGTTTAAAGGTAGACAGCTCTTCCTTGGCCTTTTCCAGATTCTGCTCCATTCTGTGTAATTGGCGCTGGAAGGTGGACTCGTTGAAGGAAACAATGATTTTGCGCTGCGCGCCGTAGATTTCTTCTCGGGTTTCATAAGCAGGGATCGTTTCACCATTTTTGATATTGACCTCTCGGTATTGTTCCAAGGAAACACGACAGAGGTCTTTATGATGATACGGGCTGCGGCTTCCGACAAAATGATGCCGGCTTTCATCCAGCTTGGCAATCAGCTCTTCCGAGTTGTTACCTTTGTCAAAGACGATGGTGATTCCTTTCTTGTCGGACATAGCGTTGTTGATTTGTTCAAAGATTTCATCGATCAGTTTTTTCATCACCTTGGCATCATGCTCATTGGCGGGATACAGCCTGCTGAATAAAGGGATTCCATGATCGCGATCTACCGCCAGAGCCAGGCCGATATGCCGTAAACTGTTGCGTCCGGCTTTGGACTTGGTGATTTTGGATAATTCAGACGGCGTGACCACATCGAGATAATTGTAATAGTTGGACGTATCGTAAACGATCGTATCCAGGGGGATGTTCTCCAGTTCGATCGCTTTTTGAGCGATATCATCGCCAATCCTGTTAACCATCTCCTTGTCCAATTTGTCAAAATGATCCCAGAAGTTCTGGGATTCCAGCTTTTCCTTTTGCAGCGGCATATAAAGATGCAAAGCCGTGGAATCAACCCATTCCACGATTTTGCTTTTTGACGTTGCGGCAAGTGCACGGTTGAGCGCGGCAATAAGAATGTAATCGCCAACGCTCATGCCCTGCTGGCGTTTACTGCAGCGCTGGTCAATGATTTTCCTTATACCCAGTTCTTCGGCTATTTTAAATAGAGCCGCGATAGCGCCTTCCGAAGCACAGTCGATTTGCCGGGGTTCTTCTTTATCGGTATTTCCCTCGGCCATGGCGATGATTTTTTCAATGGTTCCTAGGTACCATTGCTTGACGATGCGGGGCTTGCCGTCAACGCGCGCGGATTCGGCGACGACGTAGTATGTACT
>JQDQ01000050.1 GCA_000747625.2 Smithella sp. SCADC | reverse complement strand
TATTTATCAACTAGTGCTTGATTTCAATATTAACCGTGTCATTTCGAAGGAACGAAGTGACTGAGAAATCTTTATAATCATTGAATAAGATTTCTCCCTTCGGTCGAAATGACATATCGGTAACTTTTGCAAGTATGCACTAGGGTAAGGTGAATCCCCTTCTGCTTCAATTCCCCTCTCAGACACTCTGCTAAACCAACCAGCGCAAATTTTGAAGTGCCGTAAGCGGTATATCCACACATACCCACTAATCCGGCCATTGAGGAAATGATGACAATATGCGCTTCCTTTTTCATTGCGGGAAGAACTTCAGCAATCATATTACGAGTACCGTACAGATTTATTTTCATGACGGCATCGAATTTATCGTAAGGAATGTTTCCCAAATAATCACAGCTGATAATTCCGGCGCTATTGATTAGAATATCAGGCACTCCAAATTCCTTTAACGTCTGCGAAATTACACGTGACAACTCGGCACTATCGGAAACGTCCACACTCAGACACCGGATAAACTGTCCGGAGGAAACTTTGACCTGCTCGATATTCCGGCGGGCTTCTTCGAGCTTCGCGCTATTACGTGCGATAATTGTAAGATTTGCACCATAACTGAAAAGTTTTCGCGCGATTTCCAGACCGATCCCGCTTGATCCCCCTGTAATGTAAACATGTTTATTCTTGTAATAGTCCATGCTTATTCTCCTCTGAAGTTATTATACACATATTGTTAAACGTTCGGCTCCACATCCATAAAAGAGGACTGATTATTTTATCAGGATGTGAATTTTTTCATATTCCGTATTCTGCCCGCTCGATAAGTTCAAGCTGCATATCACGATTTAGTGTTACAAATATATCATTATGAAGGAGCTCGCGAGTCTCTTCGGAAATGTCGAAGGGATTGTACGTACGGTGCGGCATGGTGATGAGCTCATTCCATATAATGACGGCGCTCCCTTCAGGATATAAAGGACAACCCACCTTTTTACTGGTGGTGGTCCCGGCAATAAGTGAATCATCGCCAATTATTGGCTTACGGTTTTCCATTAGATATTTGTATGCCAAAGCTTTGCGCATGACCGGAATATTCGGTGTTAACGGATATACGACTATTTCAATTGGGCAGTCACTACCTTGTTCAGAACAGCCTGAGCCTTAATAAGCTTTCTATACTTTGTATCGATCTTATTGAGATTCCTGGACAGAACAGCCTTGAGCAAGTCCCCCTCCACCTCGGCAACATCCAGCCGTTCGTAATAATCAAGGGTCTCTTTCATATGCGCCAGAACGATCATACCTGTAAGAATGGGATGGTTATTCGTTACGTTCGCGTCATCAAACATTGTACCGTGCTCAAGTTCCACTTCCAATCCCATGCGAAATTCTTCGAGAGCAATGGGCATCTTTTTAACATTGACAATTTTGAGGATGACACCGGCTTCTTTTGCTGTTACTTCCGGCTCTTTAATTTTAGTCCAATCCCTCAAACCCAATTCTTTACAAACCCTTTTCACCTCGCTGACGGTTACATACTGCGGAATCTTCATAACTATAGCTCCTATAATTCGTCTACAATTAATTTATATTTTACTGAGCCGACAATCCGCCATCCACGTGGAAAATACCACCGGTAATGTAGTTCGAGGCGTTGGATGCTAAAAAGACGGTCAGGCCTTTGATTTCGTCTTCGTCGCCATACATCTTGAGTGGAATAGCAGCCACGGTAAGGTCAAGAATCTGTTTATTCTCCGGCTTGAAGATATAGGACATCATATCGGTCTTAAAAAATCCAGGAGCAACGCAATTGACATAAATTTTGTAACGGGCTAATTTTATGGCCAGCGTCTTAGTCAAACCCTCTACGGCAAACTTGGAAGGATTATAGGCTATCGCCGGATGTTCTTCTTCATTAGAACCTCGTGAACCGTAGATTGATGAAATATTAATCATCTTGCCCCCGCCCTTTTCTTTCATGATACGAGCCACCTGTTGAGACAGGATCCACACGCCCTTGACATTTACATCGAATATCTTCTCCCATTTGTCCAGTGGAAAATCCAGAGTTGGCGCGCCCCAGGTGAGTCCGGCATTATTGACCAAGATATCAATGGTACCGAATTTATCCATTGTGGTTTTGACCAGATTGTCAATATCTTCCTTTTGGGCCATATCACATTTAACAGCAAGAGACTTAACTCCCAGTTTCTCCAATTCCTTTGTTTCTTTTTCGCAATTTTCCAGCTTGCGCGACGCAATTACGACATTCGATCCGGCCTCGGCCAAACCCGTAGCCATGAATTTGCCAATACCTCTACCACCACCGGTAACTATGGAAACCTTGCCTTTTAAATCAAACAAATCTTTTACATTCATTACAAACTCCTTAAGTAATGTAGTTATTTATGTTGAAAGTATATGAAGAATGATCTTTTGTGTCAATAAAATATAGATGATTTAAAATTTCAAAAATAAAGAAAAGGGGTTACGGCATGAACCATAACTCCTTGAAATAAATGGTAGGCGGTACTGGATTTGAACCAGTGACTTCTACCGTGTGAAGGTAGCACTCTCCCGCTGAGTTAACCGCCCAAGTGACGTTTGCTATAACTTAAAGTTTCTCCTATTTCAAGAAAAAAAGTTTTTTACACCAAGCATAAGATGCTTAAATATCAGTTTTAACCAAATCCAGATAATGTTCAGGTTTGCGATCAGCAAATATATTGAATAATTCCGGTAAAACAATCAACTCCGCATCGGTCTTTTCAATCATTGATATTGCTTTATCACTCTGGGGTAAGTTAAATCTGTTCCCGTTATTTTCTATGCAATCAGATTATAGCCTTTTTCCCGAAATAATCTCAGGCAGGCATCCGCGACAGAAGCATCATAAAGGATTCCCCTATTCTTCTCAATTTCCTCCAAAGTGGCATCAATACCCAGGGCCGGACGGTAAGGCCGGTGAGAGGCCATAGCTTCCACCACGTCGGCCACAGCCATGATACGGGCATCCATGATAATTTCATCCCCTTTCAGGTTTCTTGGATAGCCGGAGCCATCCATCCGTTCATGGTGTTGGTAAACAATTTGTGCCAGCAGCCACGGAGATTGAACGTCTTTCAGCATCTCGTATCCACTCCGGACGTGTTCTTTAATAAGGGAAAATTCGATATTTGTCAGCTTGGTGGGCTTGGACAAAATCTCCGCGGGAATCGATAATTTCCCGATGTCATGGATGGAAGCTGCCATGTGGATTCCATCAATTTTCTCCTGAGCTAATCCCATCTCCGTGGCAATGGCGCAGGCAAGGTCTGCAGTCCGCAACTGGTGACCGGCCGTATAAGGATCTTTCATCTCTACAGCGGATACCATGACCTGAATGGTCGCGCCAACGGCATTCTTGAGGCTGTAAAGGGTCTGTTGAAGTTTCGCCTCCGCCAGTTTGCGTTCGGTGATGTCTCTGGCGATTGCCTGGATCGCTACAGGTATTCCGTTAGACATGACGGCGGATCCGTGTGTCTCCACGTATATATGGGTGCCGCCTTTGCACCGCAACCTGAACTCCAGCAAGTTCATTTGAATACCGGTTTCCCGAATTTCCCGTATTACTTTGACTGCAAGCGGCAACTGATCCTCGCTCAAGAGCGAGGTAAAATTGAGAGAATGGATTTCTTCACTTGTATAGCCAAACCGGTTTAAAGCGGCGGCGTTGGCATCGATGAAGCAGCCTTCAAAATCAATACTGTAAACAAAATCGATCGAACGGTCGAAAAGAGCCTTGTACCTCTCCTCGCTTTCCCGCAGCGACTCAAGCGCTGCCTTCTTTTGAGATTCGATCTCCTTGCGCTTGCTGATGTCACGAATATTACATTGTACCAACTTCGTCTTGTCTACGAGATATAGATCCGTATCGATATACTGCCCGGACTTGGTTTTTATCGAAACATCCGTGTAGTTAATAATACCATTCTTGTTCAAATTTTGCATTATCACTTGGAAATCATCCATATTGATCATAATACCGATGTCCGAAAGTTTATTTCCGATGCTATCCTTTGTGGAATACCCCAACATCTTCTCGGCAGCCGGATTAGTATGGGTTATCTTTCCTTCGCTTTTTTCGAGAAGCACGATCCCATCGCTCGCCGTCTTAAAGACGCCTTTATAAAGCTCTTCGGAATCCGTTAAT
The DNA here is from genome assembly GCA_000747625.2 of Smithella sp. SCADC. Taxonomy (GTDB): domain Bacteria; phylum Desulfobacterota; class Syntrophia; order Syntrophales; family Smithellaceae; genus Smithella. The sequence continues at coordinate 3,767 of JQDQ01000050.1, read as the reverse complement.
ATGTTTTCCAATCGTTTGCGCTCGGTGATGTCTTCGATGGCCAGGAGGATGATCCGTTCTTTTCCCGATGCTCGTTCAATTTGCCGGGCGTTCAAAAGCATTACGCGCCTGCCGATGGCCGCAAAATCTTGCTCGACCTCATAGTTGTCAAAAGTTGTCTTTTGAGGAAGGATATTTTCCAGCAGTTCCCGCAGCTTGGGGATATCCCACTGTTTATTCCCCAGGTCATAGATAAGCTGCCCCACGGTCTCTTCAGGGTTTACCTTGAAGAATTCATAGAAGGAGCGGCTGGCAGTGACTACCCTTAAATCCTGATTCAAAACGATTAAGGGTTCATGTACGGTATTGATGATGCTCTCGGCATATTCGAGAGAAGACGATTCTTTAATCAGGACCTGCTTTATTTTGGATTGATCATTCATCGGGTTATTCCCCGTCTATTGAACTGATCTGTTAGGTTGGGAAATTAAACAATAATGGCCAGTTCCTCCGCTATCCCCTGTGAAGAGGATACCGGAGGAACTGTATAGAGTTACAGCTTGAAGCTAGAAGGGACAATTTTATAGCATTTCATATATAGCGGCAGCTCCCATACCACCGCCAATACACATGGAAACGATACCGCGTTTGTTGCCGCGACGTTTCATCTCATGAAGCAACTGAGCAGTCAGTTTGGCGCCCGTGCAGCCCAATGGATGACCTAATGCGATAGCGCCACCATTGGGATTAATATCACCGGCATTGAGCCTGTCTTCCAGGCCAAGTTCTCTGATACAATAAAGCGCCTGAGATGCAAAGGCTTCGTTGATTTCGAACAATTCTATATCTTTTGTCGTCAAACCGGCCAGTTTCAGTACCTTGGGAATGGCATATCTCGGGCCAACGCCCATTTCTTCAGGCTTGCAACCTGCCACAGCATAGTGCGTCAGTTTGGCTATGGGTTTCACGCCAATGGCTTTGGCTTTTTCTGCTGACATAACAAGCGAAAATGCGGCGCCATCTGTCATCTGTGAAGAGTTGGCCGCTGTGCAGTTTCCACCTTGTTTGAAGGGGGACTTCAGTTTCCCCATATCCTGAAGATTAACCGGCCATCTTACCCCGTCATCGGTATCAAATACAAATTCGGTGCGAATGCGCTTTCCATTTTTATCCTTCTTGTATTTATAAGCCGTAACAGGAATGATTTCTTCCTTGAATTTGCCAGCCTTAATGGCTTCGTAAGCCCGGCGATTACTTTCCATACCGAATTTATCTATGTCTTCACGGGAAACTCCATAATTTGCAGCAACGTTTTCCGCCGTATTGCCCATGTTGATGTAAACATTGGGCATGTTGGCAAAATCCCAATCGGGATCGGGACGGTAAATACCACCACCCATCGGAATGTGAGTCATAGATTCGACACCACCGGCAATAATAACCTCCGACCAGCCCACACGAATCTTAGCAGTGGCATCAGCAATGGATTGAACACCTGACGAGCAGAAACGGTTGAGAACCATACCGGATACCGGTTCCGGTAATCCGGCGCCGACAGCCAGCACTTTTCCAAAGTTCATTCCGGCTTCCGCCTCGGGAAAGGCGCAACCGACAATCAAATCATCTATATCTTTCGGATCCAGTTCGGGAACTCTCGCCAGCAAACCTTTAATAACCTGAACACCAAAGACGTCGGCACGGGTTTCGGACAGACCGCCTCTTTTATATCTTGCACCGGCACTCCTGACGGATGCGACAATGACAGCTTCACTCATATTATTTTCCTCCTTACAGGATTTTGTTATGTTTAAAGCCGGCGGCTGATGACTTAATTCAATTAGCCGCCGGACATGTTATTTTTTAGTTGCGCAGGGGCTTGCCGGTTGACAGCATGGCCGATATTCTATCCTGCGTTTTCTGTTCACCGCAGAGGCTCAGGAAAGCTTCTCTTTCCAGGTCCAGAATCTCCTGCTCCGTTACAAAAGTTCCTTCATGACAAATTCCTCCGCCCAATACATGAGCAATCTTCATAGCGATATGAGCATCGTATTCAGAAGCATACTTGCCTGCTTTCATGTTAGCAATCATCGACGCCGCCACTCCACGCAGATTTTCTCCCATTACCGGAATAAGAGCGGGTTTCGGCGGTTTATAGAACCTGGACATACCCAGAACAATTTGTTTGGCTTCGTAAATCTGCATGTCTCTGCTCATGTTGATCTTGCAGGTTTTGCGGATAAAGCCTAAATCCTGAGCTTCCTGAGCGCTGGTAGAAACTTTCGCCGTAGTAATATTTTCGAAAGCTTTGCCGTAGTGATACTGCATGTTCAGACCGGATTCCACAACTCCCGCGGGAATTCCTTCCGTCATACGTACGGCCAATTCCTTACAGCCGCCGCCGGCAGGAATAACACCGACACCGACTTCAACAAGACCCATATAGGTTTCGCCGTTAGCCAGGCAATAGTCGCCGTGCATGGCCATTTCACAACCACCACCTAAAGCCATACCTGCCGGAGCGGTAACAACCGGTTTGGGCAGATATTTCATCTTCATGTTGGCATTCTGCAATCCGGCAACCATCTTCTCCAAGTCAACCCATTGTTTTTCAGTAATGGCACACAATATAGCAAAGATGTCGGCGCCGGCAGAGAACACACGCTGATCATGGTTGGCTACAACCATTCCGAGAAAGTCCTTGTTGACGATATCACCGCTGTCCGATACCATCTGAATCATATCGGCGTTAGCAGAGTTCATCTTGGTATGGAATTCGAGGCAAGCAACGCCGTCGCCAATATCAATAAGTGAAGCAGCGGCATTTTCCTTAACAATCTTCTTTCTTTCTTTGAGTTCGGGCAAAATAATGATCTTGGGATTTGCTTCCGTCTTCACATAGTCCTTCTTCTTGAAATCATAGTAGGACTTGACGCCTTTACTATCGACCTTGTAGAAAGATGTGCATTTCTTCTTCAGCATTTCTTCGATCTTGGCGGGAACTTTCTTGCCTAGTTTCTTCATTACTTCAACAGCTTCTTGAACGCCGACAGCATCCCATGATTCAAAAGGACCAAGCTGGTGATTATAGCCCCACTTCAGAGCATTGTCTATCTCCACGATGGTCTCGCAGATTTCGGGAATGCGGTTGGCAGCATAGATGAAGTTGTTGCACATATATTCGCGCAGAAAATCGCCGGCGGCATCAGCACCGTTGAAAGCTATTTTCATACTGACGGCAACACCGGAATCGAGCCACTTCTTTGCTTCGGAAATGGACGCAAACTTCGGTTTCTGGGTGACTTCATATTCCACGGTCTTCCAGTTGAGGGTATACTTGACGGTCTTGCCTTTTTCATCCTTTACTTTCTTGTAATAACCACCTTTGGTTTTGTTACCCAGCCACTTGTTGGCCAGCATTTTTTTTGCAAATTCCGTGGTGGCGAAGGTATCACGGCATTCATCGTCGGGAATAGCGTCATAGTTGTTCACTGCAGTATGAGTACCGATATCAAGACCAACCAGATCTATTGTTCCGTAGACGGCAGTCTTGGGACGACCGACTGCCTGGCTGACTATGGTGTCAACTTCATCAATACTCATACCTTTTTCGATCATGACCATGCCGGCATTACACAGATCATAGACACCGACACGGTTGCCGATGAAATTGGGAACGTCCTTACATACAACGACACCCTTGCCCAGAACTTCCTGCATGAACCTGGACATGTAGGCAACGACTTCTTTATCCGTATCCGCACCGGGAATAATTTCCATTAACTTCATGT
>JQDQ01000049.1 GCA_000747625.2 Smithella sp. SCADC | reverse complement strand
AATCATTGAATAAGATTTCTCCCTTCGGTCGAAATGACATATCGGTAACTTTTGCAAGTATGCACTAGGGTAAGGTGAATCCCCTTCTGCTTCAATTCCCCTCTCAGACACTCTGCTAAACCAACCAGCGCAAATTTTGAAGTGCCGTAAGCGGTATATCCACACATACCCACTAATCCGGCCATTGAGGAAATGATGACAATATGCGCTTCCTTTTTCATTGCGGGAAGAACTTCAGCAATCATATTACGAGTACCGTACAGATTTATTTTCATGACGGCATCGAATTTATCGTAAGGAATGTTTCCCAAATAATCACAGCTGATAATTCCGGCGCTATTGATTAGAATATCAGGCACTCCAAATTCCTTTAACGTCTGCGAAATTACACGTGACAACTCGGCACTATCGGAAACGTCCACACTCAGACACCGGATAAACTGTCCGGAGGAAACTTTGACCTGCTCGATATTCCGGCGGGCTTCTTCGAGCTTCGCGCTATTACGTGCGATAATTGTAAGATTTGCACCATAACTGAAAAGTTTTCGCGCGATTTCCAGACCGATCCCGCTTGATCCCCCTGTAATGTAAACATGTTTATTCTTGTAATAGTCCATGCTTATTCTCCTCTGAAGTTATTATACACATATTGTTAAACGTTCGGCTCCACATCCATAAAAGAGGACTGATTATTTTATCAGGATGTGAATTTTTTCATATTCCGTATTCTGCCCGCTCGATAAGTTCAAGCTGCATATCACGATTTAGTGTTACAAATATATCATTATGAAGGAGCTCGCGAGTCTCTTCGGAAATGTCGAAGGGATTGTACGTACGGTGCGGCATGGTGATGAGCTCATTCCATATAATGACGGCGCTCCCTTCAGGATATAAAGGACAACCCACCTTTTTACTGGTGGTGGTCCCGGCAATAAGTGAATCATCGCCAATTATTGGCTTACGGTTTTCCATTAGATATTTGTATGCCAAAGCTTTGCGCATGACCGGAATATTCGGTGTTAACGGATATACGACTATTTCAATTGGGCAGTCACTACCTTGTTCAGAACAGCCTGAGCCTTAATAAGCTTTCTATACTTTGTATCGATCTTATTGAGATTCCTGGACAGAACAGCCTTGAGCAAGTCCCCCTCCACCTCGGCAACATCCAGCCGTTCGTAATAATCAAGGGTCTCTTTCATATGCGCCAGAACGATCATACCTGTAAGAATGGGATGGTTATTCGTTACGTTCGCGTCATCAAACATTGTACCGTGCTCAAGTTCCACTTCCAATCCCATGCGAAATTCTTCGAGAGCAATGGGCATCTTTTTAACATTGACAATTTTGAGGATGACACCGGCTTCTTTTGCTGTTACTTCCGGCTCTTTAATTTTAGTCCAATCCCTCAAACCCAATTCTTTACAAACCCTTTTCACCTCGCTGACGGTTACATACTGCGGAATCTTCATAACTATAGCTCCTATAATTCGTCTACAATTAATTTATATTTTACTGAGCCGACAATCCGCCATCCACGTGGAAAATACCACCGGTAATGTAGTTCGAGGCGTTGGATGCTAAAAAGACGGTCAGGCCTTTGATTTCGTCTTCGTCGCCATACATCTTGAGTGGAATAGCAGCCACGGTAAGGTCAAGAATCTGTTTATTCTCCGGCTTGAAGATATAGGACATCATATCGGTCTTAAAAAATCCAGGAGCAACGCAATTGACATAAATTTTGTAACGGGCTAATTTTATGGCCAGCGTCTTAGTCAAACCCTCTACGGCAAACTTGGAAGGATTATAGGCTATCGCCGGATGTTCTTCTTCATTAGAACCTCGTGAACCGTAGATTGATGAAATATTAATCATCTTGCCCCCGCCCTTTTCTTTCATGATACGAGCCACCTGTTGAGACAGGATCCACACGCCCTTGACATTTACATCGAATATCTTCTCCCATTTGTCCAGTGGAAAATCCAGAGTTGGCGCGCCCCAGGTGAGTCCGGCATTATTGACCAAGATATCAATGGTACCGAATTTATCCATTGTGGTTTTGACCAGATTGTCAATATCTTCCTTTTGGGCCATATCACATTTAACAGCAAGAGACTTAACTCCCAGTTTCTCCAATTCCTTTGTTTCTTTTTCGCAATTTTCCAGCTTGCGCGACGCAATTACGACATTCGATCCGGCCTCGGCCAAACCCGTAGCCATGAATTTGCCAATACCTCTACCACCACCGGTAACTATGGAAACCTTGCCTTTTAAATCAAACAAATCTTTTACATTCATTACAAACTCCTTAAGTAATGTAGTTATTTATGTTGAAAGTATATGAAGAATGATCTTTTGTGTCAATAAAATATAGATGATTTAAAATTTCAAAAATAAAGAAAAGGGGTTACGGCATGAACCATAACTCCTTGAAATAAATGGTAGGCGGTACTGGATTTGAACCAGTGACTTCTACCGTGTGAAGGTAGCACTCTCCCGCTGAGTTAACCGCCCAAGTGACGTTTGCTATAACTTAAAGTTTCTCCTATTTCAAGAAAAAAAGTTTTTTACACCAAGCATAAGATGCTTAAATATCAGTTTTAACCAAATCCAGATAATGTTCAGGTTTGCGATCAGCAAATATATTGAATAATTCCGGTAAAACAATCAACTCCGCATCGGTCTTTTCAATCATTGATATTGCTTTATCACTCTGGGGTAAGTTAAATCTGTTCCCGTTATTTTCTATGCAATCAGATTATAGCCTTTTTCCCGAAATAATCTCAGGCAGGCATCCGCGACAGAAGCATCATAAAGGATTCCCCTATTCTTCTCAATTTCCTCCAAAGTGGCATCAATACCCAGGGCCGGACGGTAAGGCCGGTGAGAGGCCATAGCTTCCACCACGTCGGCCACAGCCATGATACGGGCATCCATGATAATTTCATCCCCTTTCAGGTTTCTTGGATAGCCGGAGCCATCCATCCGTTCATGGTGTTGGTAAACAATTTGTGCCAGCAGCCACGGAGATTGAACGTCTTTCAGCATCTCGTATCCACTCCGGACGTGTTCTTTAATAAGGGAAAATTCGATATTTGTCAGCTTGGTGGGCTTGGACAAAATCTCCGCGGGAATCGATAATTTCCCGATGTCATGGATGGAAGCTGCCATGTGGATTCCATCAATTTTCTCCTGAGCTAATCCCATCTCCGTGGCAATGGCGCAGGCAAGGTCTGCAGTCCGCAACTGGTGACCGGCCGTATAAGGATCTTTCATCTCTACAGCGGATACCATGACCTGAATGGTCGCGCCAACGGCATTCTTGAGGCTGTAAAGGGTCTGTTGAAGTTTCGCCTCCGCCAGTTTGCGTTCGGTGATGTCTCTGGCGATTGCCTGGATCGCTACAGGTATTCCGTTAGACATGACGGCGGATCCGTGTGTCTCCACGTATATATGGGTGCCGCCTTTGCACCGCAACCTGAACTCCAGCAAGTTCATTTGAATACCGGTTTCCCGAATTTCCCGTATTACTTTGACTGCAAGCGGCAACTGATCCTCGCTCAAGAGCGAGGTAAAATTGAGAGAATGGATTTCTTCACTTGTATAGCCAAACCGGTTTAAAGCGGCGGCGTTGGCATCGATGAAGCAGCCTTCAAAATCAATACTGTAAACAAAATCGATCGAACGGTCGAAAAGAGCCTTGTACCTCTCCTCGCTTTCCCGCAGCGACTCAAGCGCTGCCTTCTTTTGAGATTCGATCTCCTTGCGCTTGCTGATGTCACGAATATTACATTGTACCAACTTCGTCTTGTCTACGAGATATAGATCCGTATCGATATACTGCCCGGACTTGGTTTTTATCGAAACATCCGTGTAGTTAATAATACCATTCTTGTTCAAATTTTGCATTATCACTTGGAAATCATCCATATTGATCATAATACCGATGTCCGAAAGTTTATTTCCGATGCTATCCTTTGTGGAATACCCCAACATCTTCTCGGCAGCCGGATTAGTATGGGTTATCTTTCCTTCGCTTTTTTCGAGAAGCACGATCCCATCGCTCGCCGTCTTAAAGACGCCTTTATAAAGCTCTTCGGAATCCGTTAATATGTTTTCCAATCGTTTGCGCTCGGTGATGTCTTCGATGGCCAGGAGGATGATCCGTTCTTTTCCCGATGCTCGTTCAATTTGCCGGGCGTTCAAAAGCATTACGCGCCTGCCGATGGCCGCAAAATCTTGCTCGACCTCATAGTTGTCAAAAGTTGTCTTTTGAGGAAGGATATTTTCCAGCAGTTCCCGCAGCTTGGGGATATCCCACTGTTTATTCCCCAGGTCATAGATAAGCTGCCCCACGGTCTCTTCAGGGTTTACCTTGAAGAATTCATAGAAGGAGCGGCTGGCAGTGACTACCCTTAAATCCTGATTCAAAACGATTAAGGGTTCATGTACGGTATTGATGATGCTCTCGGCATATTCGAGAGAAGACGATTCTTTAATCAGGACCTGCTTTATTTTGGATTGATCATTCATCGGGTTATTCCCCGTCTATTGAACTGATCTGTTAGGTTGGGAAATTAAACAATAATGGCCAGTTCCTCCGCTATCCCCTGTGAAGAGGATACCGGAGGAACTGTATAGAGTTACAGCTTGAAGCTAGAAGGGACAATTTTATAGCATTTCATATATAGCGGCAGCTCCCATACCACCGCCAATACACATGGAAACGATACCGCGTTTGTTGCCGCGACGTTTCATCTCATGAAGCAACTGAGCAGTCAGTTTGGCGCCCGTGCAGCCCAATGGATGACCTAATGCGATAGCGCCACCATTGGGATTAATATCACCGGCATTGAGCCTGTCTTCCAGGCCAAGTTCTCTGATACAATAAAGCGCCTGAGATGCAAAGGCTTCGTTGATTTCGAACAATTCTATATCTTTTGTCGTCAAACCGGCCAGTTTCAGTACCTTGGGAATGGCATATCTCGGGCCAACGCCCATTTCTTCAGGCTTGCAACCTGCCACAGCATAGTGCGTCAGTTTGGCTATGGGTTTCACGCCAATGGCTTTGGCTTTTTCTGCTGACATAACAAGCGAAAATGCGGCGCCATCTGTCATCTGTGAAGAGTTGGCCGCTGTGCAGTTTCCACCTTGTTTGAAGGGGGACTTCAGTTTCCCCATATCCTGAAGATTAACCGGCCATCTTACCCCGTCATCGGTATCAAATACAAATTCGGTGCGAATGCGCTTTCCATTTTTATCCTTCTTGTATTTATAAGCCGTAACAGGAATGATTTCTTCCTTGAATTTGCCAGCCTTAATGGCTTCGTAAGCCCGGCGATTACTTTCCATACCGAATTTATCTATGTCTTCACGGGAAACTCCATAATTTGCAGCAACGTTTTCCGCCGTATTGCCCATGTTGATGTAAACATTGGGCATGTTGGCAAAATCCCAATCGGGATCGGGACGGTAAATACCACCACCCATCGGAATGTGAGTCATAGATTCGACACCACCGGCAATAATAACCTCCGACCAGCCCACACGAATCTTAGCAGTGGCATCAGCAATGGATTGAACACCTGACGAGCAGAAACGGTTGAGAACCATACCGGATACCGGTTCCGGTAATCCGGCGCCGACAGCCAGCACTTTTCCAAAGTTCATTCCGGCTTCCGCCTCGGGAAAGGCGCAACCGACAATCAAATCATCTATATCTTTCGGATCCAGTTCGGGAACTCTCGCCAGCAAACCTTTAATAACCTGAACACCAAAGACGTCGGCACGGGTTTCGGACAGACCGCCTCTTTTATATCTTGCACCGGCACTCCTGACGGATGCGACAATGACAGCTTCACTCATATTATTTTCCTCCTTACAGGATTTTGTTATGTTTAAAGCCGGCGGCTGATGACTTAATTCAATTAGCCGCCGGACATGTTATTTTTTAGTTGCGCAGGGGCTTGCCGGTTGACAGCATGGCCGATATTCTATCCTGCGTTTTCTGTTCACCGCAGAGGCTCAGGAAAGCTTCTCTTTCCAGGTCCAGAATCTCCTGCTCCGTTACAAAAGTTCCTTCATGACAAATTCCTCCGCCCAATACATGAGCAATCTTCATAGCGATATGAGCATCGTATTCAGAAGCATACTTGCCTGCTTTCATGTTAGCAATCATCGACGCCGCCACTCCACGCAGATTTTCTCCCATTACCGGAATAAGAGCGGGTTTCGGCGGTTTATAGAACCTGGACATACCCAGAACAATTTGTTTGGCTTCGTAAATCTGCATGTCTCTGCTCATGTTGATCTTGCAGGTTTTGCGGATAAAGCCTAAATCCTGAGCTTCCTGAGCGCTGGTAGAAACTTTCGCCGTAGTAATATTTTCGAAAGCTTTGCCGTAGTGATACTGCATGTTCAGACCGGATTCCACAACTCCCGCGGGAATTCCTTCCGTCATACGTACGGCCAATTCCTTACAGCCGCCGCCGGCAGGAATAACACCGACACCGACTTCAACAAGACCCATATAGGTTTCGCCGTTAGCCAGGCAATAGTCGCCGTGCATGGCCATTTCACAACCACCACCTAAAGCCATACCTGCCGGAGCGGTAACAACCGGTTTGGGCAGATATTTCATCTTCATGTTGGCATTCTGCAATCCGGCAACCATCTTCTCCAAGTCAACCCATTGTTTTTCAGTAATGGCACACAATATAGCAAAGATGTCGGCGCCGGCAGAGAACACACGCTGATCATGGTTGGCTACAACCATTCCGAGAAAGTCCTTGTTGACGATATCACCGCTGTCCGATACCATCTGAATCATATCGGCGTTAGCAGAGTTCATCTTGGTATGGAATTCGAGGCAAGCAACGCCGTCGCCAATATCAATAAGTGAAGCAGCGGCATTTTCCTTAACAATCTTCTTTCTTTCTTTGAGTTCGGGCAAAATAATGATCTTGGGATTTGCTTCCGTCTTCACATAGTCCTTCTTCTTGAAATCATAGTAGGACTTGACGCCTTTACTATCGACCTTGTAGAAAGATGTGCATTTCTTCTTCAGCATTTCTTCGATCTTGGCGGGAACTTTCTTGCCTAGTTTCTTCATTACTTCAACAGCTTCTTGAACGCCGACAGCATCCCATGATTCAAAAGGACCAAGCTGGTGATTATAGCCCCACTTCAGAGCATTGTCTATCTCCACGATGGTCTCGCAGATTTCGGGAATGCGGTTGGCAGCATAGATGAAGTTGTTGCACATATATTCGCGCAGAAAATCGCCGGCGGCATCAGCACCGTTGAAAGCTACTTTCATACTGACGGCAACACCGGAATCGAGCCACTTCTTTGCTTCGGAAATGGACGCAAACTTCGGTTTCTGGGTGACTTCATATTCCACGGTCTTCCAGTTGAGGGTATACTTGACGGTCTTGCCTTTTTCGTCCTTTACTTTCTTGTAATAACCACCTTTGGTTTTGTTACCCAGCCACTTGTTGGCCAGCATTTTTTTTGCAAATTCCGTGGTGGCGAAGGTATCACGGCATTCATCGTCGGGAATAGCGTCATAGTTGTTCACTGCAGTATGAGTACCGATATCAAGACCAACCAGATCTATTGTTCCGTAGACGGCAGTCTTGGGACGACCGACTGCCTGGCTGACTATGGCGTCAACTTCATCAATACTCATACCTTTTTCGATCATGATCTTGCCGGCATTACACAGATCATAGACACCGACACGGTTGCCGATGAAATTGGGAATGTCCTTACATACAACGACACCCTTGCCCAGAACTTCCTGCATGAACCTGGACATGTAGGCAACGACTTCTCTATCCGTATCCGCACCGGGAATAAT
>JQDQ01000048.1 GCA_000747625.2 Smithella sp. SCADC | reverse complement strand
CAGTTCTCTACTCTACCCTGATTTTTTCGCTGTCGATATCTTTTACAACTTTAAGACGAATTAATATTTCTAAAACGTCATATAATTCAACTATATAAAAAAATCAGATCTAAATATGCCGTTTTTAGTGTCGGATAACTTTACATTTTGTGCTGGCATTAAAAAAAGGACATTCCTCCTTATGAATATTATCTTAAAAATAATTCATAATATTATATAGATATCGCGTGAAAGAAATTTATAAATGCAATTAGGCATGTAAATTGCAACTATTATCAGCAAGTACATCCAAGCATAAACTTGGAGGAATTGGTTTTATTTTATATTAAAAAATATTCAAGCATAGAGATATGGAGGAAATGAGACATGAAAAAAGTAACTTTAGCAGTTTTAATGATCTTTATGATGATGTTTGTGGTTGCGCCCAATGTTCATGCGGATACCCTTACTTGGACAAACGTAACTATAGACTACGGAACCGGTTTTGGGAATGTAACGAACTTACTTACTTTGCAGAATGCCGGAACGGAAACGGGTTCCGTAATTCCCACAAGCGTTGCAACAGGTGATGCGCAGAATACGAGCAAGACTTGGACATCAGCGCAGCTCGCAGCTCTAGGCTTCAATGCTGCAAACCTTGGCATTGTGTGGAATGTTAACCAGACAGGGCACACATCGGTTAGCCTCGATCAGTTTAGCCTTGATTTTTACAACGGTTCCGGTGTTCTTCAAGCCAATGCTCAGTTAGATATGACAGCTGGACCTTTTACCCAAGCAGCTGTGGGTACAGGAACTTCTGGCTGGCTCATAAATTACAACAACACAGGGCTTCTCACTCAGTTCTTTGCGAACCCGGATTGGGTTCTTGGAGGGACAGGGAGTGCAGGGACACCTGCTGCTTCCAATGATGGTCCTGACAATTTCTTCTTGATTCAACTAGGTGTCCCACAAGTCCCAGAGCCAATGTCGCTGCTCCTTCTCGGCCTTGGGTTGGTCGGAATTGCAGGCATCAGAAGGAAAATGAAGTAATAAACCAGATTAGGTCTTACCATTGAAAGGCAGAGTCAAAATTGGCTCTGCCTTTTTTATTACTTTATTTTTGCTTATTGATTATCAATTCTTATCTTCGATTAACTTGCAAAACACTATTTTGTAGATCTCAGGAATTATGATTGACAGTTGATCCTTGGCGTCGATATTATTTACAATTTTAAACATCCTATCTATGTTACCAGTGCTTGATTTCAATATTAACCGTGTCATTTCGAAGGAACGAAGTGACTGAGAAATCTGCGAGATCACTAAATAGATTTCTCCCTGCGGTCGAAATGACAAATCACGAACTTCTGCAAGTAGGTACTAGTGCTTGATTTCAATATTAACCGTGTCATTTCGAAGGAACGAAGTGACTGAGAAATCTTTATAATCATTGAATAAGATTTCTCCCTGCGGTCGAAATGACAAATCACGAACTTCTGCAAGTAGGTACTAGTCCTTCCATAAGATGGCTTGACGATCGTCTGCCAGCACTGGCACAAACTTTTCAACTTGGCATTCATTTTGACATTATTTTGCTAAGTGCAGTATGGATGCATATTGCCCCATCCGATAGAATGCGGGCATTTCGGAAAATGGTTCTCTTGTTAAAGCCCGGTGGTTGTCTTTCCATCTCTCTTCGTTATGGTCCCGCCGAACCAGAACGATTTATCCACACCGTCGATTTAGAAGAATTGGAAAGTTTAGCCCAGCAGCATGGCGCATACATTGAACATGCTGAGCGATCCGCCGATAAAATAGGTCGTACTGACGTTTACTGGATGCAAGTAATCATTCGGCTGCCGGATGATGGCGTTGGAGCATTGCCGTTATTACGTCATGTCATCCTGAATGATGCGAAGTCCTCAACATACAAACTTGCATTATTAAGAACACTTTGTCGTATTGCTGACGGTAGTACCGGGTCGGCACGTGCTATTGATGATGCCGTTTTGATACCACTGGGTTTGGTTGGTCTCTACTGGATAAGGCTGTTCCTCCCGTTAATCAAATCTGATCTACCACAAAGCCCTGACAACCAGCATGGCACTATGCGCCTTGGATTCGCAAAAGAAGCTTTTGGAAAACTGCTATCGTTATCACCCAATGATCTTAGAGTGGGAATGCGTTTTGAAGATGCGATCACGATACAGAATATTCACAGAGCCATTCGTGATGCCTGTGCCACTATAAAGAACATGCCAGCAAATTATATTACCTATCCCAATGGTAAACAAATATTGGAAACTATTCTGTGTACAAACTGCGGAATGGAAAACTAAGTTTCCGTGCAATTGACAATGATTATTTTGCTTCCTAAAAATGTTATTAAGGAGGAAATATGAAGAAAAGTATAATGTTAGCAGTTATCTCGATATTATTAATGATTCCCCGGTATCATTACGCTCGATATCACTTACAACAACGGTGTTACGGTGGTAAAAGCCGCAACACCCGAGATTATTATAGGCGGCGCTACAGGTATGAATATTAATGCTACATTTAAACTGGGAACAGATAATGTACTTTCCGGCACACAGACATTAGGGGCCGTGTATGTAGGTGGCATCAAGGCTGATATTCCTCCCGGTCAAGTGACGATAACCCTTCGCCCAAATTCTTACGGCATCTATGGCTCAGGCCAATATTTTGCGCAGTAATATATTGTAAGAAAAGTATGGTCGGCAATAAATAGATTCTCCGACTATCTTATAAACGGTTTTGATTCTCTTTTAGAATATTACTCAGATACCCGAATTCCTTTATGGAAAGAGTTTCGCTTCTTCGCTGGCCATCAATTCCTGCCATTTCCAGTGATTCTTTTAAAAATGATTCTGAAAATTCTTCCAGTAATTTCGATTTTTTTAAATTATTAATCAGCATTTTCCGGCGTTGAGCAAAAGCATCTCTGACCAATTTTATAAAGAAATCTTCATTAGCCAGTTCTACTACAGGATTGTCCAGAAAAAATCCTTTCATTACCGATGATTCAACTTTAGGAACAGGATGAAAGCAATTGGCGGGAACATCCAAAATTTTTTCTACCATTGCAAACATCTGTAAAATCACGGAAGGCACTCCATAATCCTTACCTCCGGGGACAGCTATCAATCTCTGAACCACTTCCTTTTGCAACATTATCACAAAGGAATCTATAACCTTCCTAAAAGATAATAAACGAAACAACACCGGAGAGGAAATATTATATGGAATATTGCCAATAACTTTAATTTTCTGTTGTTCGTTTCCGGTAATCGTTCCGAAATCGAATTTCAAAATATCACCGGAATATATCTCTACATTGTTGTATTTCAATAACTTATCTTTTAATACTCCAACCAATTTATTATCTACTTCCACCGCAATAAGTTTTGCGGCATTCTGAGCTAACTCTTGGGTTAAGACACCGATCCCTGCTCCAATTTCCACAACAATATCATTTTTTGTCACTTGCGCTGTATCCGCAATTTGTCTGATAATGCCTTGATCAATAAGAAATGATTGCCCCAGCTTTTTGCGTGGTCTAATATCATAGTGACGGATTATTTCTTTGGGTAAATTCATGACAATTTCTCTTACGAAAATAAAGATAACTTAAAAATATTAGACTAAAGGCCAGCGGGACACGGCGTTTAAATCCAGTGAATCTCTCCGGCCGTTTTTCAACATGATTTCTCCGATTGCCGCAATCATTGCCGCATTATCAGTGCATAACAAAACCGGGGGGATAAACAATTCGATATTTCGCTTGGCGGTTTCTTTTGCGAACTTTTCACGCAGCCTGCTGTTAGCCGCTACCCCGCCGCATACAACTATACGGCTGACGCCATTGTCTTCTGCCGCTTTTATTGTTTTGTCCATTAACACATCCACTATCGCTTCCTGATAGCTTGCAGCTATATCAGGTAATTCTTCAGCGCTGGGATTCCGGCCGAGTTTTTTCAACATCGTCAGCAGGGAAGTTTTTAAACCACTGAAGCTAAAATCGATAGAATCTTTCATCGCACGGGGAAAAGCGACTTTCCGGGAATTGCCACTTTTGGCAATCCTGTCAATTACCACACCACCCGGATAACCAAGATTAAGAAGATTAGCGCCTTTATCAAATGCTTCTCCGGCAGCATCATCGCGAGTTTGTCCAAGGAGTTGAAAATTATGATAATCATTTACAAGATAAATATTGGTATGACCACCGGAAACAACCAAAGCCGCCAGAGGAAAAGACGGCGCTTTTTCAGCAAGAAAAGCCGCGGCAATATGTCCTTCAATGTGATTTACACCAACGAAGGGAATATCCAAAGCATAAGCAAGAGCCTTGGCTGTGGATAAACCTATTAAAAGAGATCCGACTAAGCCGGGACCGCGAGTTACAGCAATGCCTTCTATTTCCTCAAGCGTCACATCGGCATCATTCAACGCCTGTTTTAGCACAACATATATAGCCTCAATGTGTTTGCGTGAGGCGATTTCAGGCACAACACCACCATAGAGAGAATGAACCGTTATTTGTGAAGCAATAACATTGGAACATATTTTCCCGTTGTTAATTACAGCTGCTGCCGTTTCATCACACGATGATTCTATTCCTAAAACTAACATTATGAAACCTTTTCTATTTTCTCTTTGCTAAAAAAGATAAATCTCTATATAAAAGCAAACGTAATTTGTAAACAAACTTTTATCAGCGTACATTTATTGGAGAACACAATGGAATTTAAAACAGATTTTTTAATTCTGGGAAGCGGCATAGCCGGCTTGAGTCTGGCAATTAAAGTTTCGACTCTCGGTAGTGTCGCTATTGTGACCAAAAAAGAAAAATCCGAATCAAATACTAATTATGCTCAAGGCGGAATCGCTGCTGTTACCGATCAAACAGATAGTTTTGATGAACATATTCAGGACACCTTAATTTGCGGTGGCGGTCTTTGTAAGAAAGATGTGGTCGAATTCATCGTCAAAGAAGCCCCTCCCCGAATTCAAGAGCTCATCGATTGGGGCGTCAATTTCACAAAATCGGAATCGCCACCTCATCTTTACGATTTAGGGCAGGAGGGAGGCCATCATCACAGGCGTGTGCTGCACGCCAAGGATCTGACCGGCCGTGAAATCGAACGGGCGCTGCACGAGAAAGTCGCAGCTCTTAAGAATGTTCATATTTATGAAAATCATATCGGCATTGATCTCATCATCCAAAAAGATGCCGAAGGTCATACGATGAATTGCCTGGGCGCCTATGTCCTCGATATTAACAACGACAAAATCCAAACGTATCGCGCCAAATATACCATCCTGTCCACCGGCGGCGCGGGCAAGGTCTATCTGATTACCACTAATCCGGACATTGCCACAGGCGACGGCATTGCGATGGCTTTTCGCGCCGGCGCTCATGTTGCCAACATGGAGTTTATCCAGTTTCATCCCACATGCCTTTTTCATCCCGAAGCCAAGGCGTTTCTCATCAGCGAAGCTGTCCGCGGCGAAGGTGGCATACTTAAATTGCAAAACGGCGAGACATTCATGGAAAAATATCACCCTATGAAAAGTCTCGCTCCCCGTGATGTTGTTGCCAAAGCGATTGACAACGAACTTAAACAGACGGGCAATGAATATGTATTGCTGGATATCACTCATCACGACCGCGATTTTCTGATCAACCGGTTCCCCAATATTTACAATAAATGTCTGGAATACGGCATGGATATGGCCATCCAGCCGATTCCCATCGCGCCGGCCGCCCATTACATTTGCGGAGGAGTTGCCGTGGATCATAACGGAAAGACTTCCATCGATAATCTGTTTGCCTGTGGCGAAGTATCCTGCACTGGATTGCATGGAGCCAACCGCCTGGCCAGCAACTCTTTACTGGAAGCGGTCGTATACTCCCATCGTGTTTTTGAGGAAATATCCCGTAACTTTAATCAAACAAAAGACAGTGAAGCTTATATTGCCCCGTGGGATCCCAGCGGAACCACGAAAAGTGACGATAGCGTCGTTGTTACGAATAACTGGGATGAGATAAGAAGATGCATGTGGAATTACGTGGGAATTGTCCGATCGGACAAAAGACTGGCACGAGCGTCCCGCAGGATTGAACTTATTCGGAAAGAGATTGATGAATATTACTGGAACTTCAAAGTCACAAAGGATCTTATTGAACTGCGCAACATTACAACCGTAGCTCAATTAATTGTCCGGAGCGCTTCTCTCAGGAAAGAAAGCCGCGGGTTACACTATAACATTGATTATCCGGATACGCTTGATGAGTTCAAAAAAGACACCATTATTGTGAAGGAATAACTTTCCGGAATTTATTTATCATCTTTAAACACACGGTCAAAGATAAAATCTAAATTCTTCAAGAAATTTTTCACATTAAATATCGCCACCAATTCCTTTTTCTTGAGATACCTGGTTACCGTGGAATCTTTTTCCAGTAAATCTTTGAACTCTATTCCTTCTTTCCAGGATTTCATCGCGTTTCTCTGCACAATGGCATAAGCTTCTTCTCTGGTTGTACCCTTTTCAATTAGTCCCAGCAGAACCATTTGCGAAAAAATAACACCATGAGTCATGTTCAGGTTATAAAGCATCTTGTCGGGATAGATCAAAAGCTTATCCATCATGTTTGTAAACCTGGACAGCATAAAATCAAGGACAATTGTCGCATCCGGCCCTATGACTCTTTCCACGGAAGAATGGCTGATATCCCTTTCATGCCAGAGCGCAATGTCTTCCAGAGAAGCAACAGCATAGGAACGCACCAGTCTGGCTAACCCGGAAATGTTTTCCGAAAGAACCGGATTGCGCTTATGCGGCATTGCTGAAGAACCTTTCTGCCCTTCCGAAAAATATTCTTCAGCTTCTCTAACCTCTGTTCTTTGCAGAAGCCTTATCTCCTGGGCGAATTTATCCATTGAAGAAGCAGCAATAGCAAGTACAGTAAAGAATTCCGCATGGCGGTCACGTTGAACAATTTGAGAAGACACAGGCGCAGGTTTTAAACCGAGCTTACCACAAACATATTCTTCCACAAAAGGATCGATAAAAGAAAATGTGCCGACAGCGCCGGATATTTTCCCATAGCTGATCGATTCTTTGGCCCGCACGAGACGCTGACGATTACGACGCATCTCCTGATACCACAAAGCCATCTTCAAGCCGAAAGTGATCGGCTCCGCGTGAATCCCATGAGACCTGCCGATCATTAAAGTGTTTTTATTTTCAAACGCTCTCCTCTCTAAAACAACCAATAAATTATCAATATCTGTTAATAATATTTCAGCTGACTCTTTTAATTGAACAGCCAGTGAAGTATCCAGAACGTCTGAAGAAGTCAAACCCATATGAATAAAACGTCCGTCTTCGCCGACCTTTTCCGTCAGGGAAGTTAAGAAAGCAATCACATCATGCTTTGTAATATTTTCAATTTCATCAATCCGCTCGACATTTACCGAAACCTTTTTTTTAATATTTTTCAGTGCACTCTTGGGTATTTTGCCCAGCTTGGCCATTGCCTCACAAGCCAATATTTCCACATCCAGCCACTTTTGATATTTGTTTTCCGGACTCCAAATCTTTGTCATTACCTCGCGGGAATATCTTGGGATCACGTTTTTCTCCTCTAATCATTTTAGATAATAGCTTGGATGCTTCATCTTGCCATCCGATAATGATTAGTATTATTACGCCTTCTATCAATCAGTCAAGAATTAATATAGAATTCTTAAATCATTCTTGAATTATCACTCTTTAAATGTTAGAAAACTGCTTGTTATAAATGTACAGTATTTAAAAAGGAGATAAATATGCAAAAAACTTTTCGATATATATTTTGTTTGATTATTTTTATGCTGGCTGTCGGTTCACTTTGGGCAAAAGATACCTATACGGTAACCGTCTTGCCTTTTACAATAAATAGCGCAGAGAACATCGATTACATAAAACAAGGGATAGAAGAAATGCTTGCCTCACGTATTTCTGTTCCTAATAAAATCAACGTTATCAATAAAAACATTGTCACTGATGAACTCAAGAAATCTAAAATTAAAGGAATAACTGAAACTGATGTTTATAATTTAGGGAAAAAATTAAATTCCGATTATGTTGTTTGGGGAAGCATTACCAAAATCGGTAGCAGTATAAGCATTGACGGAAAACTTGTAGACGTTCTCAATAACAAAGCTGATGTCGGCATTTTCTCTCAATCAAAAACACTTGACGATGTAATACCTAAAATCAACGATTTTTCCGAAAGAGTTATTCAAAACATTCTGGGCACGACACCGCCATCAGTCGCACCGTCGGTTTCCGCACCCGCGCCTGCTACCTCACCCCAAGTACCTTCGGCGTTATCCCGTGAATCTCAATTAATTGCAAAAATGAGAACCGGTGGTAAGAAAGGAACCTTAACATCTGTAATTAATTCTGAATTTATTAATGCTGCGGAACCTATTAATCGAAAAGAATTCTGGATGAGCCAAAAGATTCCTACCGAATTCAAGGGAATGGCTGTAGGAGATGTGAACAACGACGGTATAAATGAAATTGTTGCCATCGATAAAAACAGTATCTACATATACAAAAAAGCGGATAAGGAACTGGTATTATTACAAAAAATAAAAGGTAATTCTTATAATAATTATGTATCCGTAGATGTTGCCGATATCAATAGAAACGGCACTCCCGAGATAATCGTGACATCACTAAACGATGCACTGCTGGACTCTTTTGTCATGGAATTTAAAGATAGCAAATACGTAAAAATTGCTTCCGATATACGTTGGTTTTTACGTGTCATCGATACTCCTTCCGGCATTCCTCTGCTTCTTGGTCAGGAATATGGTATGGGAAAACCATTCGATTCTTCGATTTATGAAATGGTTTGGAGAGACGGCAAATTAATAGCAGATCAGAAAATGAAAATACCTTTAGGTTTGTCTATTTATGGATTGACTATCGATAATCCGGGTATTGGTGGAAGCGAAAAGATAATTGCCCTGGATGATTTGGATTATTTATACATTACTGAAAAAACAACTAAATCTTTGGGCCGTCTTACCTCCATTGGTTTTACCAGTGACGAACTTATCTGGAAAAGCGATGATGTATACGGTGGCAGTAATAACTACTTGGAAAATGTTGAGAATAAGGCTAATCCTACCGATAGTGACAAAGAAAATTACGCCTATGCCAATTTACGTATTCTTACTATGGACACAAATAAAGACGGCAAAAAAGAAATTATCATAGTTAAAAATTTGTCTTCCAGCGGCCGCATTTTTAAAAAACTTAAACTTTTCACTTCCAGTGAAATATATAATCTGGAATGGGACGGCATGGGGATGGCAGAGAACTGGCACACAAAGAAAATTAACGGCTATGTGGCTGATTATTGCATTAAAGATATAGATAACGACGGCAAGCAGGAAATTGTGCTGGCATTAGTCCAAACCACCGGTGCTTCTATTCGTGATAGAAGTGTGATTGTTGTTTATAAGATGGATACCGCTCAATAAGTCATTGACAAAACTTTTATACTTAGATATAGCGTCCCCGCAAGTGGATATCCACTTTTGATAATACTTTTATTTCCCCAAAGGCGGTGTAGCTCAGCCGGTCAGAGCATACGGCTCATATCCGTAGTGTCCCTGGTTCAAATCCAGGCACCGCCACCAATCATTACAACTTCAGGTAATTTTTACCGGGTCTGCGACAAAAAAGTAGTGCGAAAGCGTTAAAAGCATTGACAATATTGATATGACCTCCTATAATCTGTATGCAGCATAAGCAGACAGATTATAGGAGGCGCACAATGCAAGAGACGATAGAGAGTTTAGAAGAGAAGCGTGAACATCTTTATGAGAGTTTGAGCAACCTTGGCGATTTCCGTCGTGGAACGATTTCCGTGCTTT
>JQDQ01000047.1 GCA_000747625.2 Smithella sp. SCADC | reverse complement strand
CATGACGAGCCTCGCCATGATATTCGGCATGGTTCCGTTAGCCCTTTCCCGGGGCGAAGGATCGGAAATATGGAATGCATTGGGCATCACGATCATCGGGGGGCTTATTGTCGGCGGGTTTGTGACCCTGATCCTCGTGCCGCTTCTGTATTCGCTGGTCCACCGGCGCAAGGCGGCGCGGGGATGATGATACGGACGAAAATAACTAGTGTCCAAAAATGACTTCACCAGTATCCGTTATCAGTTTTCCCGGCAACTGAAAAATCCGCCGGAATATATTAAGAGTGCCTTTACCGATGGACTTTGCATTTATAGGTTTCACATTCGGATCATCCCATGCTCCATCTATTTTAAAATTTACAGTGATTAATTTTCCTTTTTCGTCGGTAATAATCCATCCCGCAATGGGAATTTTTGACGCGATGAAATCAAGTGTTTGCAGAGGATGAATACCGACGATAAGATCAAGCTTCTTTTTGAGATAATCAATTTTACCCGCCCCTGAGATTTGAATCGTATCACTGTCAATAAAGAAATCTTCTGAAGATATAACACCATCTTTAAGCAAAATATTAGAAGTTATCTTATTATAAGTCATTCCTTCTGTTGTCATGTCCGGAAGTTTAAGCTTCACAAATTGCAAAACGTTCAAAAGGGAGAATGTTTTGGAAAGGACGGAAAACTTTTTCAAAACTCCCTTTTCCGCCCGAACCTTAAATGTTCCCGCCGCTGTTTTTTTAAGTTCGTCGGCATTGCGCCCGGAGGCGGATACATCACCGGTGAGCGTCAACCTGCCGCTAACCGTGCGGTTGCCGATTTCCAGATAACTCTGAAGCTTTTCCAGTGACATCTTGTTGATGGAGATATTTGCATCATAGCGGTTCTGACCGCTGGGATGTATGGCAACCTTTCCTTTGGCTTTAAATTTACCTTCAAAGGCGACGGCCTCCAGTGCTTCAATATCGATGATGCCTTGTGAAAATTTCAATCCGGCATTGAGTTTTTTGAAATCAATATCGCCGAATTTACCGGCATCCACCCGCAAGGTCGCGTTCAATTCCATAGCAGACGAAGCGTTGCCTTCCTTTTTCGGATATGACAGAGAAATAAGACGGGATAAATCATCAGAACCAACG
Source organism: Smithella sp. SCADC (assembly GCA_000747625.2). Classification (GTDB taxonomy): domain Bacteria; phylum Desulfobacterota; class Syntrophia; order Syntrophales; family Smithellaceae; genus Smithella. Next base: position 42,408 of record JQDQ01000047.1, on the reverse strand, counting down.
TACGGAGAATTCAGCGTTAACGTGACTCTTGGCAAAGCCAGATCAGTGATATCGCCCGCCAGGTTAAATCCGGATTGCCCCAGCTTAAAGGATAGATTGTCAATGTGAATCAATTTGTCATCAATGGCCATTTGCCCTTTTACGTCACGGAGATTCACTTCGCCTTCCGCGCTTTGCAATCCCAGATCCTTCGTTTTAAGCAAGCGTGTGTAGAAATTACACATTACCCTGGGATTACGGAAATCATCTATTCTGAATTGTCCTTGAATATCGCTCTCTCCCATCCGTGCTTTAAACAGCGACGTCTCCATTGTGTTTCCTTTAAAGAAGGCATTGCCCGTTAAATCTCGCAGAGGTCTTATATTTACCGAAGGTTTGAGCGAAATATTAGCCAGGGACGCGATACCCTTCCATTGAATAGAACCGGGATCGTCTAAATCACCCCGGCCGGCCAAAGCCAGCGAACAACTTCCCGCCGGATTATATTTACGCAGCACAGGTAGAATCGCAGCGGCTTCGCGAACATCAAAAATCTTGGACTTAATATTAAAAGACAAGGGTATGCCCCCCGCAAAGCGAACCATCATGGAGCCGGTTATGTTAGCCGGAGGCAAATCATAATTGAAGGAAGAGAAGTTGAGGGCATCTTCATTGATAATGATTTCCGCCGCAAGCCGGTTTTTTCTTGCCCCTGGTTTTTCCATTACATCCGGATACGTGTAAGCGGCGTCGGTTAAATCCCATTGAGCGTCGATATGATAATCCACATCCGTACCCTTCCCGGCAAGAATAAGCGTTGAAGGTCCTTTGAAATTCAGATTACGAAATTTTTCTTTTCCTAAAAGCCACAGGACCTCATCGCGAGTTGGTTGAATTTTCATTTCAGCGGTATAGATAGTCGGATGAGACAGGGCAAAATCAGAAATACTCCCTTCCATTGTCAAGGGTGAAAGGCCGAAACGTCCCTTCATATTGTTCAGCGAAAACTTCCGCTTTTTCAACTCCAATATGCCGCTGATATCGTGAAAAACAGGCGCTGTTTGATGTGCTTCAAAAACACCTTTGTTTACTTCAGCCTCAATGGCAAGGACATCAACACTTTCTTTTTTATTCATATGGGTAATCTGACTCAACCGGCCATTGAGTTTCCCTTCAATGAGCCGGAAAGCACCATCCTTGACATGCTTATCAATGAAATTCCCCACATCCTTGTGAATGATTCCCCAGGGAATATAAGATCTGATTTCTTTCAGGTCAAAAATCTTAGTTACTGCGGACGATTTCAAGAGCGGATCTTTCTTATTTAAATCATCGATTTCCAGATTTCCTTTAGCTTCAAAATTATCTATCGCTACACGTGACACGTCCAGATTCAGACTATCGGCATCGCGTTTCAAAGCGTAATCCAGATGAATTATCCGCGGCTGAAGAATAGTCCTGAAAACTTCAGGATAATCAAGCAGGGCTTTTTTCACCTGAATTGTACCTTTCGATTTGAAATCAGAAAATCTCCCTGAAAATTTAATATCCGCGTTTACATATCCGGCCATTTTTTCAAATGGTGTGTATTTTTTCAAATACGCGCCATAATGTTTTATATCCGCTCCTTTTATCTGTACGGAAGCTCTCACTTTACTTTCATAAAACGGTTTTTCTAAAGGAGCGGGACGGTAGAAACCATTCAGCGTCAGCTCCGCTTTATTTTTATCCTCGATGACAGAAGTTTTGATGTTGAAATATGAAATCTTTGTCCAGAAAGTCGAATCAATCCGGCACTGAAAATTTTCCAGCGAAGTTAAAAGACCCTGCTCGCTTGCCACCTCATCCAAGAAATTCACAGTCCCCTTTTTAATGATGATTTTTCGAAGCTTCGGAGCATTCTCATCTTCTTTCTTCTCCAGAAGATCGGCTATATTCAGTACGCCCGTCTTATCTCTCTTTAACGCAACACGGGGCTCGTTTAAAATTATCTCTCTGAAAACAACACGATTTATCAAAAGAGGAAATACCTTCACCTTAAGAGAAGCGTTTTTGACATTCAGGAAATCCAATGAGCTACCCTTTTCTTTAACCACCAGATTGGTAAATTGGAGAAAAAGTCCATCGCTCAAGGACAGAGATGCTTTTCCGGTTTCGTAGGTGATATTGCGATTCAATTTTTCTACCACGGCTTGCACAATGGATTCTTTGTAGGAATCGAGCCGGGATAGCTTATATGAAGCATAAAACCACGCGGACGCGAAAAGCGCGGTAAGCGTAATCGCTGATAAAATGACTACTATTACAACAGTTCTTTTTTTAATAGCCAATTACATGAACCTTTAGAGGGAAATTAATAAGATTCTTTTTATAACAACCCATTGCTACTGTCAATTTTAAGATTGATGAGATAAAAAAGCAATCCATTTATTTATTATCCCTTACAACTGCCTGACAACCTGCAACGGTGACTGGAAATAACGAGATTTGCCGGGAAACGAAAAAAGGGTTTCCGGTGCAAACTACCGGAAACCCTTGATTATATTGGTGAGCCCTGTCGGAATCGAACCGACAACCTAATGATTAAGAGTCATTTGCTCTGCCAGTTGAGCTAAGGGCCCTTTAAGTCTGTTGAAAAACATCCGATGCCTTGCATCCGGCCGTTCGCGTGCCCTTTAGGGTATTTGAACAGACTTAATGTAAAAAGTCACTTTCTTTATTCTTGGCACGCCCGGTAGGATTCGAACCTACGACCAACAGATTCGAAGTCTGCGACTCTATCCAGCTGAGCTACGGGCGCTCATTATTAATCCTTCCATATATAAAATGGGGTGAGTGAAGGGGTTCGAACCCTCGACCTCCGGGGCCACAACCCGGCACTCTAACCAGCTGAGCTACACCCACCATTTTTCGCTTTGGTGCGCCTGGAGGGATTCGAACTCTCGGCCCACGGATTAGAAGTCCGTTGCTCTATCCAACTGAGCTACAGGCGCATTTTTTTAACCATGTGCCAAAAAGATTTAGCGTCTTATCGTCTCTGCCTTCTTTTGTCAAGACCTAATACTGATGAAATTTAAACAATTGTTATTTAACATAACCGGCTATGCCGTCAAACTTATATATTCTTTTATTAATTTTTCCTCCCTGAAGATCTGTCGAATAAAAATAGTGACCCGTTTTTGCATTATACCAGCGATAAAGCTCTCTGGTATTGGTCAGTTTTGATGTCGCAATGTTGCCTATCGTGCCTTCATATATATATCCCCGCAGGTCTTTTCCCCCTCCAGTGTAATTGGAATGGTAGAAATGACTTTTTTTCTGCGGATTATACCAGCGATAGAAAGAGACCGTTCCAGGATTGTCCGGCTTAAATAACCGGAAAGCTATTCCCTCTTTCACGTATCTGTTCTGAATCAATCTTTTTGCTTCAGCTTGGGGATCAGCCGTAAACAAATAATCAGTCCCGTTGTAATATCTGTAAATATCCACAACCTTCGATATATTCTCAGGAAGCACTTCTGCGAAAACTTCCACTAACGCTTCACCACTATTAGTATCAAACACAATATCATCCACGTAATAGCCCGGAACCGTCTGTCCAGCATTGAAAGAAACGTTGAGATAATTGGTTTGTCTGGTCGTCGCGCCGGAATTGGGCACAATTTTTATGCTTCCTTCGGGAAAATAAGCCGTGCTTCTTCCCAGTATTTTCACGCCTTCAAATACCAGACGACTATCTTTGCTGACTATCGTAAAAACATGCGGGCCATCGGCAAGTCCTTCCGCCACCAATAGTTCCCCTTTGTTTTCTTCCATGTCTTCAAACAACTCAATATTCTCAATCGAATTTTTATCAATGGACATGGATATATTGACTTCATCTTCCTGATAAGTTGCTAAATACAGAATTATTCCTGTTCCACTGAAATTAACCTTGATAAAGTTTTCACCTTCCGCGCCAGTTGGATAGCCATTGCTTTCCTTCCACTGGCCCATTATTTCAATTTTATCTTTTAAATTAACGGGAACATTATATACACCGTGTCCCCGCACTTCTTCATTGATAAACGATATATATTTTCCCTGATGAAAATCATCAGGGAAATCTTCTTTCGCATGTTTTCTTGCCGCCACAGACCATCTCAACATTTCTTTACCGCTGTTGCTTACCAGTATTTTTTTGGAAACTGTTTTTCCCTGCGGGACGCTGCCCATATCCAATCGCAAAGGATTCAGATTAATTGAAGGATTTTTCTGAGTATACCCTATTGTAAACGTAGCAAAGATTGTTTTCTGACCATCTGAAGAATTAATTTCTATCGCTGCCTTATGCGCGCCAGCCTGAAATTCTTTTCGGCAGATAAGCTTTTCACTTCCGGATTCAAGTTTCATTTCCACATAACTGGATGTACTTTTTTGTTTGTCCTCCGATTCTTTAGGCAGCAAACGAATTCCCACTTGCAGGGAACCGGAATTATTTTTTATTACGCCTGATAATTTACGGTTTTCTAATTTTTCCCATCCACCAGGACCATCTGTTGACCAATCAATAAAATCGGAACTTATACTCTTTAATGTAAATATCCCTTCGCTTGACTTATCCGCACTAATAGTTCCTAAATTAATTTCCCGCGGTGTTACCGTCAATATTTGCTGTTTGGACTGTTTTTCATCTTTATCCAATGGTTTCTGAATGTTTTGCTTTATAACAGGATGACTCTTTTTCTGATTTAAAATGTCTTGGGCGAAGACAGTCATAGGATAAACAATCATTACTAAAGTTATAATGATAAAATAATTCTTTATCTTCAACATAAACACTCCTTAAAAACACTGTTGTGTTCCTAACTCAAAGCTTTGAATTGCGCAACTATTTTAAAACTTTTGGCAGGAAAAATCATCAGGTTTAATTTTTAAGATTTTATTATCCTATGTCTCTGGTACTAATAATGAAAGTATAATATCATTTTTAAAAGACTTGACATACATGGCCAACAAGATATAGCTTTCTTCCAATTTTTCGTTTATCCCGTTAGAAGTGCAAAGTTCTTCAAACGGGGTAAAAAACTAAATCCACAAAACAAAATTTCTGATTTTACAGATCAGGTAATTATGAATTACAGTATTTTAAAATACTGGATCGCACTAAAATCCATCCCGGGCGTCGGCAATATTACTTTTCCGGCACTAATGGATAAATTTGGCTCTATATCAGATATTTTTACCGCACCCCTTTCAGAATTAAGAGTAATTCCCGGAATTTCCCAAAATACCGCTACAGCTATTGCCGGTTTCAAAAACTGGGACAAGATTAAAGAAGAACTTGAACTTCTGGATAAAAACAAAATCAAAGTAATTACTTGCCAGGACAAACTTTATCCCGTAAAACTATTGAATATTTATGATCGTCCTCCTTTAATATATGTTCGCGGCAATTTAAAGAACGAAGATATAAATATCGCTATAGTCGGCTCACGAATGGCCAGCACCTATGGCAAATACACAACAGAAAAAATCAGCCGCGAACTCGCCCTTAAAGGTTTAACAATAGTCAGCGGCATGGCCCGGGGTATTGATTCCACAGCCCACCGTGGAGCTATCACAGCACATGGTAGAACTATTGCTGTTCTGGGCAGCGGACTGGACGTTATTTATCCGCCGGAAAACAAAAAATTATTTGATGATATTATTCAAAATGGTGCGGTTATTTCCGAATTTCCCCCGGGGACACCACCACTTTCAGCCAATTTCCCGACACGTAATCGCATAATCAGCGGCATATCCTACGGCGTCGTAATTGTAGAAGCCGGAGAAAAAAGCGGCTCCCTTATTACGGCAAGACTCGCGCTGGAACAGGGACGGGAAGTCTTTGCGGTGCCCGGAAGTATCGATTCCGCGGGTTCGCGCGGAACAAATAAATTGATTAAGCAGGGTGCAATATTAATTGAAAATATCGATGATATCCTGGAAGAAATCATGCCGCAGATTGAATTTACGACAGCATTAAAAACACCCAGGGCTTCCGGCCCTGCAATAATTGAGAAAAAAAGCCATGAAATACTGGATGAAGTTGATCAGAAGATATTTGATTTTGTTTCCCGGGGACGCATTCACATTGATGATTTGATTTCTTCCACAGGCTTGCCGTCCGCCGGTATCTTGAGCGCATTGACAAAGATGGAATTACGAGGACTTGTTGAGCAGCATCCGGGTAAATTTTTCTCTCTAAAGAAATAATTATTTATATTTATGTCGTCATTAAATGATAAAATTTATCTTTACAAAATATTTTCTTGCGTTTATAGGGGCCTCAAATTTTATTTTTAAATTGAAAGGGTGTTTATGGCGAATTCTTTAGTTATTGTGGAATCTCCCACTAAAGTTAAAACTATAAAAAAGTTTCTCGGAGCCGATTTTAATGCCGTGGCTTCTATGGGACATGTGAAAGATTTACCGAAAAGCACTCTGGGCATTGATCTGGAAAAAGACTTCGAACCGACATACAATGTAATCGAAACGAAAAAGAAAACCATCGATGATCTGAAAAAAGCGGCAAAGAGCGCGGAAAATATTTACCTCGCCCCCGATCCTGACCGGGAAGGGGAAGCAATCGCCTGGCACATAGCGGAAATCATCAACGCTAAAAATAAAAATATTTATCGCGTTCTGTTCAACGATCTAACTAAAAACACCGTTATCGAAGCCATCAAAAATCCACTGCAACTTGATTTTAATAAATATGAAGCTCAGCAGACAAGACGTATTCTCGATCGTCTGGTCGGTTATCAGATCAGCCCTGTTTTGTGGGACAAGGTCAAAAGAGGCCTGAGCGCGGGACGTGTGCAATCCGTCGCCGTGCGCATGATTTGCGACCGTGAAGAAGAGATCAACAAGTTTGTTCCCGAAGAATACTGGAATCTGGTAGTGCAATTCGAAGGCAATAATCCGCCGCCCTTTGAAGCGAAGCTTCTGAAAGTTGATGGCAAAAAAGCCAAAGTAACCACAGGCGAACAGGCCGCAACTCTGGCCGCGAAAATCAAGGAAGCGGATTTCAGTGTCGAAAAACTGGAAAAAAAAGAAGTCAAACGCTCCGTGCCGCCGCCTTTCACAACAAGCAAACTCCAGCAGGAAGCTTCCCGCTGGCTGCGTTTTTCAGCGAAAAAAACCATGATGGTTGCACAGAAATTATACGAAGGAATAGACCTGGGTAAAGAAGGTTCCGTCGGTCTGATTACTTATATGAGAACAGATTCTTTCCGGATAGCTGAAGAGGCTATTAAAGACGTGCGCGATTATATCAGAGAAAATTATTCTTCAGATTATCTGCCGCACAAACCTCATTTTTATAAAAACTCGCAAAAAGCTCAGGATGCCCACGAAGCGATTCGTCCTTCTAAAATGACGTACAAACCGAAAGATATAAAAAACTATCTGTCCGCAGATCAATTTAAACTTTATCAGCTCATCTGGAACCGCTTTGTCGCCAGCCAGATGAACCCGGCAATTCTTGATCAGACCACCATTGACATAGCGGGCGCCGGCTGCATCTTCCGCGCTCAGGGACAGATCATGAAATTCCCCGGCTTCACCATTGTCTATACCGAAGGCAAGGACGATAAAGAAGAAAATGGCAACGGCAACGATAAACTTCTGCCGGAAGTCAGCGAAAAAGAAAAACTCAAGCTACTCAATCTGAATACGGAACAGAAATTCACGCAGCCGCCGCCGCGTTTTTCGGAAGCATCGCTCGTGCGCGAGTTGGAGGAAAAAGGAATCGGACGTCCCAGCACATACGCGACCATTATCTCCACCATTCAGGATCGCGAATATGTCAGTCTGGAAAAAGGAAAATTCCACCCTTCTGAATTGGGAATGACGGTCACTCAACTTCTGGTAAAAAGTTTCCCGACGGTTCTGGATCTGGCCTTCACCGCGGATATGGAAAACAAACTCGACGCCATCGAAAGCGGCGAAAGCAAACGCGTGGAAACGCTTAAAGAGTTCTATACTCTTTTTGCCGACGAACTGAAGAAAGCCAAAACGGAAATGAAAAACCTCAAACAAGAGGAGATTCCAACCGATCTGGTTTGCGAAAAATGCAACTCTCCGATGGTGATCAAATGGGGAAAGAACGGAAGATTTCTCTGCTGTTCCAATTATCCCACATGCAAGAACACAATGAATTTCACCCATGACGAAAACGGAAAGGTAACTCACGTGGAAACAAAAACGACACAAATCAAATGCAACAAATGCGGTAAAAATATGATTGTCAAAGAGGGACGTTTCGGACAGTTTCTGGCCTGCTCGAATTATCCGGAATGTAAAAACACAATGACTGCAACAAAAAACGAAAATGGCGAAATCGTCGTTCAGGAAGCGCCGGCAACCGATGAGGTTTGCGAAAAGTGCGGCAAGCCCATGGCCATCAAACGCGGACGTTACGGTCAGTTCCTCGGCTGCACCGGTTATCCCGAATGTAAAAACATCAAAAAAATGGGCAAGGACGGCAAAGTAACAAATGAGGAACCCGTATTGTCGGACGAAAGCTGCGAACTGTGCGGCAAACCCATGGCCGTTAAGCGCGGACGTTTTGGACAATTTCTGGGTTGCACCGGTTACCCCGAATGCAAAAATATCAAGAAAATACCGAAAAACAAACCCAGTGAGTAAATCTGAGCAGGTCATAATCATCGGCGGAGGGCTGGCCGGCTGCGAAGCTGCCTGGCAGCTGCTGCGGCGGGGTCATGCGGTTCATATGTATGAAATGAAGCCGCAAAAATTTTCTCCAGCCCATAAAATGGAAAATCTGGCGGAACTGGTTTGCAGTAACTCTCTTAAATCCAACTCTCTGGACAACGCACACGGCCTGCTCAAGGAAGAAATGCGCCGTCTCCATTCCTTAATAATATCGGCGGCAGACAGCACAGCCGTCGCCGCGGGCTCCGCTCTGGCCGTAGACCGACTTTTGTTCGCCCGGGAAGTGGAAGCGCAACTAAATCAACAAAATAACTTTACCCTTCACAGGACTGAAATTACCAAAATTCCGGAAGAAATGTTAACGATAATTGCAACCGGCCCGCTTACATCCGACTCGCTGGCGCAGGAAATAGCACGGATACTGGAGAGCTCTTATTTATATTTTTACGATGCCATTGCTCCGATAGTCGAAGCCGATTCAATTAATATGAACAAGGTCTTCCTGGCTTCGCGCTATGATAAGGGCACACCGGATTATTTAAACTGTCCTTTATCCGAAGAAGAATACAAACGCTTTCATCAGGCACTGCTGTCCGGAGAAAAAGTTCTTGCCAAAGCATTTGAAGATATCAAACATTTTGAAGGATGCCTGCCTGTAGAAGTGCTGGCCGCTCGCGGTAAAAACACACTCGCCTTCGGTCCGATGAAACCGGTGGGATTGATCGATCCGCATACGGGTGTAATTCCTTATGCCGTTGTTCAACTGCGCAGGGAAAATTCATCGGGCACTCTTTTTAACATGGTCGGATTTCAAACAAAACTGACCTGGCCTGAGCAACAACGTATTTTTCGCCTGATTCCCGGCCTGGAAAACGCCGGGTTTGCCCGGTACGGTAGTATTCACCGCAATACTTATGTCAACTCACCTTCCCTGCTTGCACCATCTCTACAACTAAAGAACAATGAAAATATTTTTCTTGCCGGTCAGATTACCGGCGTGGAAGGATATACTGAATCAACAGCCATGGGACTTTTGGCCGGACTGAATGCCGCCTTTATCATTGAAGGGAAAAAACTCCAGCCACCACCAACTCAAACAGCCATCGGAGCGTTGCTCCGTTATATTACTTCTGTTGAATATGCCGATCACTTTCAGCCCATGAATATTAATTTTGGTCTATTGGATACATTACGTGGTAAAAAATTAAGAAAAAGAGACAAAAATATTCTTTATGTAAGTCAGGCATTACGGTCTTTAAATGATTGGACGACCGCTCAATGTTTAAATTAATATAATTCTATTGACATAAGAAACGATTTCTTTTATAGTCTCTTAATCCAACAACAAGTTTTTATCTAATAACAACTTTGTTAAACTACCATATACTTCAATAGCAAGGAGAATTTAAATGTCGATGCAAATCTTTAGGAGCTCGCTTGTACTCATCAAGCCGGACGCTCTTAAAAATTCTTTAACCGGATATATACTTTCGCAATTTTCTCATTTTCACGCCGGGTTACGTTTTGCAGCGCTGAAAGTTGTCAACGTAAATGAGATTTTGGCTGAAGAGCACTATGCGGAGCATAAAGGCAAATTTTTCTATCCTTCGCTTTTACAATATATTCAGGGGTTTATCCATTTTCCTGATGATCCGGGGAAACGCCGGATTATCGCAATTTTGTATCAGGGACCAAATGCCATCAAGACCATAAGAACTATCTGCGGGCCAACAAATCCCCATGAAGCAAGGCAGAAAAATCCGGGCTGCCTTCGCGCACTAGGAACTGTCGTTCCTCTAAACGATGAAAAGGGTAAATTCATCGGAAACAGAACGGACAACCTCATTCATGCCTCAGCAAACCCGGAAGATGCGGAGCGAGAAATCAAACTCTGGTTCCTACCCACAGATATACCACCGATTATGCGCAGCTTTCCCACAGAAATTAATGAAGACTATTATTATTATAAGGACTCTGTGATAACTACAATCCCTAAAAGGGGTGGTTTCTGTTTCCTCTCGCCCGGAGATATAGTCTGGAAATCCGACTCAAGAGTGCTGCGACAGCTAAAAGAAGGCAGAAAGCTGGATTATTCGGTGAATGCCGTCATTGCCAAATACTTAATTAACAGAGAGAACGAAACTGTTTAAATCCAGCTATACTTCTGACTTAATCATTATGAACAGAAGATCTTTTACAAGTCATATACGATTATTAAAAACCTCTTACACACAAATGCGCAAGACCATTCTCCCATCAAGAAAAAGTAACCTGTTCACCCGTTTATTCAACTCTTTAGCGAAGCAATAAAGAACTATTTTTGTTGAAAATTAAGCTCTTCAATGATAGAGGCTCGTTTTGTTGGAGCATAAGAAAATATCATGCAAATATCGCAGAAAAGAAAAAATGATCAACAAGATAATTTGCTGGAAGAATTACTGCGGGAAAAAGCAGCCGTATTGAGCCGCGCCGGCATGGCTGTAGATGATGCCATCGGGCAATTGACGTGTGCGGATCGGGAAATCGAAGTAAAGATATCACTTTTAAAAGCTTTGAGCGAAAATGAGCACGCCGCGGAGACATCGCAGAGGAAACAATCGATTCATGAAGAAATTAATTTGAGCATTGATCGATTCAATACTATTCGTCAAAAAGCTCAACTGCAATATTATTATCTTATTGTTACACGTGAAGCACTCGGTTTGCGTCGGCATGACATGATTCAGGAAATTTACCGGATTCCAGAAAAAAAAGAAAAAATAAAGGCAGTTTAATGGATAGATACAAGAAGCAGCGGACGCGAATGGTTGAAACGCAATTAAAAGCGCGCGATATAATTGATGTTCGAGTATTGAAAGCCATGAGCACTATTCCGCGTCATCTTTTTATTGATGAAGGGCTGATTGATCAGGCTTATAATGACAGCCCTCTGCCAATTGATGGACATCAGACCATCTCTCAACCATACATAGTCGCACTCATGACGCAGGCATTGGAGTTAAAAGGAAAAGAAAGGGTCCTGGAAATAGGCACCGGATCCGGTTATCAAACGGCGGTGTTGGCATCACTTGCCGATCGTGTTTTTTCTATCGAACGCATTGCTTCTCTGTCTACAAACGCGCGGAAGATTCTTGATAAGCTTAATTTTTACAATGTAGCCTTAAGAGTCGGCGACGGTTCTTACGGCTGGAGAGATGAAGCTCCTTTCGACGCGATCATCATCACAGCTGCAGCGCCGGAAATTCCACAGTATCTAGTCGAACAGCTTGCGACAGGTGGAAAGATGGTTTTTCCCGCCGGCGGTCGCGATGTGCAAACTTTATATAAACTTACCCGTTCTTTAGAAAATCCTCAAGAAATCATCAAAGAAGATCTGGGCGGATGCCGATTTGTCAGCCTGATTGGGGAGAGCGGATGGGAAAAATAAAACCATCCACCCTGATATTAATTTTTTTTATTTTATCTGGACTACCTGTCATTCTTTCCTGTTTCAGTCCGCAAATGCAAAAAGCGCAAACAATGGGCGTTTATCACCGGGTTAAAAAAAATGAAACAGCCCGGATGATCGCCAACGCTTATCAAGTCCGTTTACAGAAATTAGCCCAGATGAATAATGCAACCGATCTCAATTCCATTAAGGAAGGTGATGTTTTATTTATACCTGAAGCAAACCAGGTAATAGATAATATTAAAACAAATGTAAAAACCACGGAAACGGCATCAGAAGTAAAAACAAAAAAAAATATTCCCGAAAATGTTAAAAATCAAAATGTAAAAAAAGAACCTTCGCCAGCGACACAAACTCCGGTAAGACAACAGTCCAAAGTAGCTGTTCCTGAAAAGCCTGCGCCGCTAAAAGCCCCTTCGGGGAAAAATATTCCCGAAGAAAGAGTGGAACCAAAATCTAAACTAAAAAAATCCGAGCAAGATTTTAAAATAGATAAAAACAGATTTATTTGGCCGGTAAGAGGCAAAGTAAAGACTCGTTTTGGTCTCCAGCCTAACAAGACTTACAATAATTGGATTAAAATTGTTTCCAATGCCGGATCAAAAGTAAAAGCGGCGGCAGCAGGAACAGTTATCTTCTCATCTGAGTTAAAAAATTACGGAGAAACAATTATTATCCGGCATAACAACAATTTTGCCACAGTTTATACACATCTGAAAAGAAGATACGTCCGGATAGATCAAAGTGTCAGAAAAGGAGAAATAATTGCCCTGATGGCGGAAACAGACGATACCGGTGAAGCATATGTAAATTTTGAAATACGCCTGCAGGGCAAAGCATGCAATCCTCTATTGTTTCTTCCTTAATTAATCTTTCTGCACTCTTGCTAAAAAAATAAGTAATATCGCCATTTGGGAATTCAACGAAGCCTTCGCCAGCCAGGCCTTAGCCTGCGTGAGAGATCTGGGAATCGCCCAGAACTCGCCTTTTGAAAACGTCAACGTATGGGGCGGCGCTTTGGCGCTTGGTCATCCATTGGGCGAAAGCGGCTGCCGTCTGGTGGTCACCCTGAACACCATCATGAAGACCGACTATCCCGACGCTAAATACTGTGTTGGTACACTTTGCGGCGCTTTTGGTAATGCCGGAGCTATCATGCTCAGTAAAGCGTAAAAGCTATAATTGTTATAGCTTTTGCTAACATTTTTTTAAAAGGGGGCTTTTCTACTGAATAGCCCCCTTTTTTTGAATACTCTGAAAGTAAAATGCAGTGAGTCCGGCATCGGAATTTCCGGAGCCGGACTCACTGCATTTTTATATATTATTGTTTATTTAATGAATAATTGCTAAAAATATATTGTTAATTCCAGCGTCATGCTTTATATTAGTATCAAACATTCGAGCTAATTTATTCTGGAAAGGAGATTATAATGAAAACGTACGCAATTAAATATTTAGAACTAGCGGAAAATCACGCGGAAAAAATAGCAAAGGGATGGGTCAAGGATGTTCAGAAAAACTCTAAAACACCAACATATAAAAGCTTGGATGAAGAAGCAATCATCTATCAATGCGTTCGATTTTATCAAAATTTCAGCAAGATGTTTCTTGATGAAAAAATTACAGACGATGTATTAAGATATTTTCGAAGCTATGCTCAGGAAAGTTATGCCATGGGTATTCCGGCAAAAGAGACTATTTACGCGTTAATACTTATGAGACGGCATGTCTGGTTGTATGCAGAGTTCCAGGCAATTTTTAGCTCCGGGATTGATCAACGGCAGGCGCTTGATACACTGGGCCGGACAATACTATTGTTCGACTACGCAGCCTATGAGGTGACTAAAGAGTATCAGGAACTCATGAAGAAAAGTAAAAAATAAAATTTAATCAATTAATACATCTGTATTTTTATATCAGATTTGAACTTAGAGAAAGGAGAATATTCTTATGGTAGATTCTATTAAGCTTCTTGACGTCACCGAACAAAACGTCGAGGAAATTGCCGAGCATTGGGCAATGGAGGTTCAAAAAAATAAAAGGACTACACATTATCAAAACATAAAGAAAGAAAAATTGGTAGTTTATGCAATCGATTTTTACCGCAATTTAAAAAAATTGCTGGTTCCTGATGATCGTATTGAATTTACTCAGAAATATTTTCTGAAATATGCTAAAAAATGTCATGAGATCGGGATTCCATTACATGAGGCCATTTATGGATTAAATCTGATGCGACGCCACATGTGGCTCTATGCAGATTTTCAGGCAATTTTTATCGACGCGCTGGAACACAATCAGGCCATCGACAGTATCATGCGGATTATGCTCATGATGGACTACGCAGTATATGAGATCACGCAGTATTATCTTGATAAGCAGTAAGAATCTAAAAGGAAACTTAAGCATACATAAAATTTCAAAAGTAGAGCATACCCTGGAAACCTATGCATTGTGTGCATAGGTTTCAGTCATTAAATTCTTAGTATTATTCAATAATCATAAATTTTATCGTAATAACGAATAAATAAATCTTCTAAAATTTATATAATATATTGACAGAGTTGATTTTGAGATGTATAAAAGTCAAAAAATGACCTTCAGTCACTAGAATTTAGTTTCGGGTTAAAAGCTCTCAATAAATACGTGACCATTGGAATATTTTTCGGATGAATGTTTAAATCACCTAATTTACATTTTTTTAAAGTGTAATTGCGTAAATAGTTAAGATAAACGCTCTTAATGAACGAGCAAGAAATATAACAAATAGAAAAGTAAGGAGGATTTTATGGCGAGTTTGTGGATTGATTTAAGGGATATTAATTTCCAATTGTTTGAGGTCTTCAAGATAGGAGAAACATTGCTCGGTAAGGGCCGTTATGCGGACTATGATGTCGATACGTGCAAGATGGTTCTGGACCAGGCAGCAAAGTTTGCGGAGACTGAAATTGCCCCCACCTATCCTGATGAAGTTCATCGTAAACCAGTCGAAGCAACATTTAAGGATGGAAAAGTAACAACACCTGAAGCTTATAAAAGGCTCTACAAGCTTTATTGTGAAGGCGGATATATGGCCACAGCTGACGAGCCGGAAGTAGGCGGTCAAGGATTTCCTGCTTGTATAGCGGCAGCTTGCACTAACATGTTTTTGTCGACCAACCAGGCGTTCCTTATGTATCCCAGTCTTTCCCACGGAGCCGCAAGGTTGATGCAGGATTATTTCCAGCATCCACTGCGTGATATCCTTCTCGAAAAAATGTTTAGCGGTGAATGGGCGGGAACCATGTGTCTTACTGAACCGGGTGCCGGTTCCGATGTCGGAGCATTAAAAACCACCGCTAAAAGAAATGCCGACGGCACCTACTCAATTGTTGGCACCAAGAGCTTCATCTCCTCCGGTGATCATGACCTGACCCCGAACATTATTCACCCTGTTCTGGCCAGAATCGAAGGTGACCCCAAAGGAACAAAAGGCATTTCCATTTTCATGGTTCCCAAGGTCAGATTCAATGAGAAGGGCGAACTCGGAGAAACCAACGATGTTACCTGCGGCAACATTGAAAGCAAAATGGGCATCCACGGCAATGCAACCTGTACTCTGAATTTCGGTTCCGACAATAAATGTACCGGTTATCTGATGGGTGAAGAACGTCAGGGTATGCCGATCATGTTCCACATGATGAACGAAGAGCGTCAGGGCGTCGGCATGATGGGCGCATCCCTTGCCGGAGCAGCCTATCTCCATGCTCTTGATTATGCTAAACAGAGAATTCAGGGACAGGACGTCATAGAAATGGCTATGAAGATTGATGGTGGGTCGGTTCCTATCATTCGTCATCCGGATGTTCGCAGAATGCTGCTTAAAATGAAATCCACTTCTGAAGGTCTTCGTATGTTATGTTTCCTGTGTTACTTCTGCATGGATAATGAAATCCAGGCCATAGTCGAAAAAAACGAAGAACAGCAGGCATACTGGCATGGTTTTATCGAAATTCTTACGCCGATCGTAAAATCCTACTGCACCGACGCAGGCATGGATGTCTGCCAACTTGCCGTGCAGACCTACGGCGGGTATGGTTTCTGCCGCGAGTATCCGGTTGAGCAGATGATGAGAGATCAGAAGATCAATCAGATATATGAGGGCACCAACGGTATTCAGGCTCTTGACCTGCTGGGCCGTAAACTGGGCATGAAGAAAGGCCTTTATTTCATGAACCTGATGGCTATGATCAAGGAAACCATTGAAGAAGGCAAAAAGGTAGACTCTCTGAAAAATGAAGTGGCAATCGTGGAAAATTCTTTGAATGCCGTGGCAGAAACATCTATGGCCTTTGCCAAGATGAACAAAGTCACTCCTTATGTTCCCCTGATCGGAGCTTGCGATTTCCTGAACTGCATGGGTGATGTCATTGTGGGCTGGCTGCACCTCAAAATGGCTCTTGTTGCTATTCCGAAGTTCTTTGCTGCGGATACCGGCGAACAGGATAAAGCCTTCTATCGTGGTAAAATTGAAGCTGCCAGATTCTTTATTGGCCGCACGACAGGATTGGTCATTCCGAAATTGGAAAACCTGAAGAATGATGAACAGAGTTGTATGAATATTCCTGAGGAATCATTTGCTGTCTAAGAAAATGATTTATTAAAAGTAATTTTAGGCGGGGAGGTGTTAAAGCCTCCCCGCTTTTTTTGTATTATCAAAATACTTTTGTAATCTTATCGCAAATATATTGACAAGGGGAATATAATATGTATAAAAATTGACGCTCAGTCATGAAAGAGCAAAAAATACGGCAAATAGAAATAGTAAGGAGGATTATATGGCGGGTCTTTGGTTTGATTTAAGAGATATTAATTTCCAACTGTTTGAGGTCTTTAAGATAAAAGAAACAATACTTGGCAAGGGCCGTTATGTGGATTATGAAGCCGATACGTGCAAAATGGTACTTGATCAGGCCGCAAAGTTTGCAGAGCAGGAGATTGCTCCTACCTATCCTGATGAAGTTCATCGTAAACCGGTCGAAGCAACATATAAGGACGGTAAAGTAACAACACCAGAAGCGTATAAAAGGTTATATAAACTTTATTGTGAGGCCGGTTACGTGGCCATGGCAGATCCGCCAGAGGTAGGCGGCCAGGGATTCCCGACGATCATATCTGCGTCTTGCTCTAATATGTTTTTATCGGGCGGCTCAGCTTTCATTATGTATCCCGCTGTCACTCACGGCGCGGCAAGGCTGATGGAGGATTATTTTCAACATCCTCTGCGTGATGTCGTTCTGCAAAAAATGTACAGTGGTGAATGGGCTGGCACGATGTGTCTGACAGAACCGGGCGCCGGTACCGACGTCGGAGCATTAAAAACCACCGCTAAAAGAAATGCCGACGGCACCTTCTCTATCGTCGGTACCAAAAGCTTCATTTCTGGCGGCGATCATGATCTGACCCCGAACATTATCCATCCGGTATTGGCCAGAATTGAAGGCGATCCGAAAGGAACCAGGGGTATTTCCATTTTTATGGTTCCCAAAATCAGATTCAATGAAAAAGGCGAACTCGGAGAACCAAACGATATCTTCTGCAGTGGTATCGAAAGCAAGATGGGCATCCATGGCAGCGCCACCTGTACACTTAATTTCGGCGACAACGGCAAATGTATCGGTCATCTGATGGGCGAACAAGGCCAGGGCATGCCGATTATGTTTCACATGATGAACGAGGAGCGCCAGGGAGTCGGCATGATTGGCGCATCGCTTGCCGGCGCGGCTTATCTTCATGCTCTTGATTATTGCAAGCAGAGAATCCAGGGACAAAACGTCATAGCTATGGCCCTAAAGGATGAAAACGCTCCGGCAGTGCCTATCATTGATCATCCCGATATTCGACGGATGCTGATTAAGATGAAATCCATTTCAGAAGGACTTCGTGCTTTGTGCCTGTTCTGCTATTTCTGCATGGACAATATGTTCAGTACGATGTTCTCAATGGTCATGGACAGCAACGCAAATAAAGAAGAATTGGAAAAACAAAAAGAATATTGGGGAAGTATGATCGAAATTCTCACTCCAATAGTCAAGGCCTACAGCACGGATATGGGTATGGTCACCTGCGATCTGGCCGTGCAAAGTTATGGCGGTTACGGTTACTGTCGAGAATATCCTGTTGAGCAGATGATGAGAGATCAGAAGATCAACGCGATCTATGAAGGCACCAACGGCATTCAGGCTCTTGATCTTATTGGACGCAAGCTGGGAATGAAAAAAGGCGCTTATTTCACTAACCTGCTCAACTATACCAAAGATGCTATTGACGAAGCCGAGAAACTCGACACTCTCAAGGGAGAAGCAGCCATCGTCAAAGATGCTTTGACGGCCTGCGGATTAACAGCCAAGGATTTCTCCAAGATGATCGGCACGACACCATTCGTTCCTTTGATTGGCGCCTGCGATTATCTTAACTGTCTGGGTGACGCTCTTGTCGGCTGGCTGCACCTTAGAATGGCGAATGAAGCGGTTAAGAAGTTCTTTGATGCGTCAACGAACGAAAAAGAAAAAGCTTTCTATCGTGGCAAGATCGAAGGAGCCAGATTCTTCATTAATCGTATTACAGGACTTGTACCTGCAAAACTGGAAAATCTGAAGAAAGATGAACAGAGTGCGATGAATATTCCCATTGAATCTTTTACCGGCGAATAAACACACCTGAAAGAAACAATTCCAGGCGGGGAGGTCTTATAACCTCCCCGCTTTTTTAATGAGACTCGCTGAAAACGAACGAAATGAAGTTTGTCCCTGCCACCTGAAGGTAGCGGGATAATTCGCTCTAAGATTTTCCGCCTAATACATTTCGGCGCAGTGCCCTTTAGGGTAAAAATCAAGGCTCATTAAAGCGTTAGCCGAATTATCCCGGGAGCGAAGCAACGAGGGATTGTCCTATTGACCTGCCTTTTAATTTATGCCAAAAGAAAAACATGCGAAGAAGAAAACAGCAAACTCAGTTGCAATCAATAGGCGAAGTTTTATTTTCTGCCTTGAAGAAAAAGGGCCTGAACTTAAAAATCGAAGAAAATGCTCTGCTGAAACTTTGGCCAAAAGCTGTGGGACCGCAAATTGCTTCGAAAACACAGCCTGATTGTTTGCGAGGCGGCATCTTATTTGTTAAAACAATTTCCTCGGTTTGGGTGCAGCAACTTCATTTCATGAAAGAAGAAATTCGGGATAAATTAAACAAACTTGCCGGGAAAAATGTCATAAAAGAAATCCGCTTTTTGGTTGGCCACACACCCGTCCAGATAAAATCCGGAGAAAATGTTTCGTCAACAAAAAAAATAGTATTAAAAGAAAGAGACAAAAAAATGATTGCTGACTGCACAGCGGCTTTAGCCGACCATGAATTGGCATCCATATTAAAGCGTATTATGCAAATAGAAATCAGTCGCCGCCGTCAGCTGGAAAGCAAGAAAGTCCGGTGAAGACACCTTCCATCTCCTGAGTATATTTTTTATTTTGATCATAGATAAAAAGCGGTGATTCAATTTTTATTTCTTCATGGCCGCCGCTTTTCCCTTCCAGTAAAACAAATTCCGCTTTAGAAAAATTATCAGAAAGAACCAACTTCATTTTTTTTGGTTCAATATCATTATCCCGGAAAAGACAAATAAGTTCAACTAACCGTTTCGCCGGATAAATAGTAAAAACGGTGCCGGCAGGTTTAAGTAAATATTTTGCCGCGGTTAAGAAATATTTTAAAGAACCTTTTATTTCGTGGCGGGCAATGGCTTTTTCAGGATGCGGATTTATTCTGCCTGAATTCAGTTTTCGATAAGGAGGGTTAAAAATTACTGTATCAAAGGACTGCGCCGGAAAGACATTTTTTATATCACGGGCATCTCCGGAAAATATTTTAACACGGCTTTCCAGTTCATTTATTCTCGTGCTTTTTTCGGCGAGAGCCGCAAGATTTTTCTGAATTTCCAAGCCGGCGAAATTACTTTGAGGAAAACGCTTTGCCAGAATAAGGAGAATAATGCCGCTGCCACATCCTATATCAATAGCGCGGGCGCGCGGTTTTAAGGATACAAAATGAGCAAGCAGAATTGAGTCCAGAGAAAATCTGTATCCTCGTCTGGTTTGAAAAACCCTTAAACGTCCTTCAAGAATTGTATCAAGGGTTTCTTCTTCCATATTCTGCATATTCAAAATTTTCAATCCAGTTTATGAACAAAAATGCCGCTACGCAGTTTCGGTTCAAACCACGTTGACTTCGGCGGCATTATTGCTCCGGCATCGGCAACTTTTATTATTTGTTCCATACTCGTGGGATAGAGAGAAAATGCCACGGCAAAGCCATCTTTGTTGACCAGCTTTTCCAGTTCATCCATCCCCCTTATACCGCCGATAAATTTAATGCGGTCGTCTACGCGCGGATCTTTAATTCCTAAAACAGGAAACAGTAGATGATCCTGCAATATGGCTGCATCCAGGCTGGCTACGGGATCGTTTTCGTTATAAACGCCTTTTTTAACCGTTATTTTGTACCACTCATCCCCTAAATACATGCCGAAATCATGAAGCTGCTCAGGCGATCGGGCCGTGAAATTTTTACTAACCGTGAAGCAGGCACTGATTTTTTCGATAAATTCCCCTGGAGTCAAACCGTTCAAGTCCTTAACTGCGCGGTTATAATCCATAACCTTAAGTTGAGTGTGAGGAAAAAATACCGCCAGTACGGATTCATATTCTTTTCCAGAAACATTGGATTTATCCTGAGAACGTCTGTTTCCGCCAATTGTGGCGGCGGCGGCGGCTCGATGATGTCCATCGGCAATATAAAGAGATTCAACCTCGGAAAATTCTTTTCTGATATTATCGATTTGTTTTGCGCCGTCTACCATCCAGACTGTATGTTGAACACCATCTTCCGCGGTGAAATCATATTCCGGAGAGGCTGCAGTTATTTCATCCACAATCTTATTCAAATTCTTACGTTCCCGATAGCTTATAAATACCGGACCTGTTTGTGCATTGACTGTATCAACATGCCGGATACGATCTTCTTCTTTATCCTTCCTTGTCAATTCATGTTTTTTAATTTTTCCCGCGTCATATTCGGACGCGCTCATCAATCCGACTATTCCTGTTTGCACTTGAGGACCCATTTTCTGTCTGTAAATATAAAAACAGGGCGATTTGTCCTGTATCAGCACACCTTTTTCCACCATTTGAATAAAGTTGCGTTTCGCCGTCTGATAAATAAGGTCATCATTGCTTTTCGTATTATCGGGAACATCAATTTCCGATTTTTCCACATGCATGAAGCTCAAAGCGTTGCCCCAAACAGCTTTTTGTCCCTCTTCCCTGGTCATAACGTCATAAGGAAGCGCCGCGACCTGAGAAACGAATTTTTGTTGTGGCCGCACCGCTTTAAAAGGTAAAACTAATGCCATAATTTACAAACTCCTGTATTTACTTTTCTTGCAAAATTGATAACATACTGTCATAATCTACACAATATAAAATTGATAAGAAGGGAGAACATATGGGAAATACTCTGGTTTTTATCCATGGTCTGGAAAGCACGGCGCAGGGCGCGAAAGGACAATTTTTTTCTCAATATTTCCCGGAAATGATTATTGAAGATTATACGGGAGATTTTAACGCGCGCATGAAAAAACTCAACGGAATACTTGCCGGAAAAACTGATCTCATAATAGTAGGATCAAGCTACGGAGGGTTAATGGCGGTCCGCTATGCCATGGAAAATGAAAGCAGGGTGAAAAAATTGATATTGCTTGCACCAGCTTTAAATCTTCCCGAATTCAAGTCCGGTGCTTGTAAAAAATTGATTATTCCTGTCATCATATACCATGGAACCGGCGATGATGTCGTTAATCCCCAAATTGTGAAACAAATCGCAACAGAATATTTCAGCAATCTTGAACATCATCTGGTTGATGATGACCATCCCCTGCATAAGACTTTTCCGCTGCTGGATTGGAAAAAACTTCTTACGGTCGTCTGAACAAGGGGTTGCAACCCCTTGTTCTATGCGGATTTACGGTAATTATGATCATACAAAACAAACACTATATATAAAGAAGCGTTAGACGCACTTCACTAGTAGTAAATTACCTTGACAATCTTTTTCCGATATTTTAGTCTCTTACGCAAATTCTATCAGATTGATAATATTATGTATTCGAAAAAAATAGTTATACGCTATACTCCGGACATAGTTCAACAGCCTGTAATTTATCAGCTTGTTAAACAATATGATCTGGTGTTCAATATTTTGAAAGCAAGGATCTTCCCGCGTCGCGAGGGCGTCATAGTGCTGGAATTAAGCGGGTTAAAAGAAAATTTCGATCAGGGAATTCGTTTCTTGAAGGAAATGGGGCTTAAAGTAGAACCCCTGTCCAAAAGCGTAAGTCAAAACGCTGATAAGTGTGTTCACTGCGGCGCCTGTACCGCTTTTTGCCCCACAGGAGCGCTGGCTTTTGAAAAAGAATCCCTCAAGGTCTTATTTGACGCCGAAAAATGCAACGGTTGCGAACTCTGCGTTTCCGCCTGCCCGGTCCGCGCCATGGAAATCAATCTTCTTTAATCGCTGCGAATACTCTTACCCTCACAAGTGTGGATTAAAAATCTTCTATTAATGTCAATGAGCATGGGATTCCTCTACTGCACGGGACATCATTCGATCAGTACAACCTATCCACAGAATGTCTTTACTCTTTTTGGGAGTCGCCTAACTGTGGAGGATTCTCTTATCCACTGTGCCAAGGCCTTTGTATGCATCCTTAAAGAAATTTGCAGACCAAACATCCGCTCCCAAACCATTGATGCTATAGGCCATAGACGAAGGAATTTTAATCTTTGCCCGCCGTTTATGTTCTAAGCACTCTCGCATCAGGTAACTGGGACTGGCACCTTTCGGACAAATGAATATTAGCATCAAAATATGATGAACGGATTGTGTTTATTCAGAACAATAAAGATAGCCAGTAATAATAAAAATATCCAGCTTATCGTTTTTGATGAAGTTGACATATTAGAGCATTAAAGAAAACCGGAGTATTATTTCCCTGCTTGCTTGTTGGATTCTTTTAGTAATTTATTGACATCGCCAGGAACTTCCTTACTTTCTTTGTATAGCTCCTTGGTGTCTTTAAAAAAGCCCTTGCTTTTATCCACTATTTCATTGGCACCGGACTTCATCATGTTAATTGATTTATCAATTTTTTCCGGCATTTTATTTGGATCTTCCAGATAGTAATAACCGAAAGCCGCTAATAAAATCAGCAATAAGATCAACGCTAATTTAATCAAGCTTTTAAACATAAAATGCAGGATTAATATTATAATGAAGACAACGATCATTATAAGTACTCCCGGGTGAGCAGATATATAACCGGTAATTGCATCCATTATAAAATCTCCTTTGCATTTGTCAGGCAGGGCCTAATTTATATTAATTTTATTATGAAATCCATTATTATTTAATCTTCATAATTTATCTGTTGCTTATCTGCGCTTTTTTTCGTATTTTATATCTACAAGGAAAAGATCGTCAATGGATCAAAACAGACTTAATACTTTACACGATTTAGAAGAAAAGTTTTCTTACTTTTTCCGCGATATTAATCTTCTCTCTACCGCGCTTACTCATCGTTCTTATGTCAATGAAAATAAGCAACTGGCTGTTTCCGATAATGAAAGATTCGAGTTTTTAGGTGACTCTGTTTTAGGCGTTTGCGTAAGTGACCTGATTATTAAAAAATATGTTACTTTTCCTGAAGGTACACTTACTCAAATTCGCGCCGCGCTGGTGAACGAAAAACAGTTAGCCCAGCTCGCCCGCAATTTACAAATTGGCGACTGTCTTTTACTGGGTCGCGGCGAAGAGAGTTCCGGCAGCCGCACCAAGGATTCTTTTTTAGCTAACGCCTTTGAAGCGGTTATTGCCGCTATATATCTTGATTCTGATTTTGACAACGCAAAAATCATTATAACAAAATTAATCGAACCGCTATTGAAAGATGACAATTCATCTTCTGAATATTTCGACTATAAAACCGCTCTGCAGGAACTCTGTCAAAAAAGGTATAGAACAACGCCTCTATACACGGTTACCGGTTCCACAGGCCCCGATCATGATAAAAATTTTGAAGTAAAAGTAGTTATTGTGAATAAATTAACGGAAACCGGAACCGGCAAAAGCAAGAAGGAAGCCGAAAAACAAGCTGCGCAAAAAGCTTGGGAAATACTACACAATGAAGAAGACTAATCATGAATCCAAAACTAACAACAACCCTTTAATTATTCCCATCTTCATCATGAATAGCGGTTGTCCGCATAGTTGTATTTTTTGTAATCAAAAAATTACCGCCGGAAATTATCCTCATAAAATAACAAAGGAATTCTTTGACGCGGAAGTCAACTCTTATCTGTCCTGGAACAAAGACAAATCCAGAAAGGCGGAAATTGCCTTTTATGGCGGAAGTTTTACCGCAATTGATTCGGTTTATCAGGAGGAACTTCTTTCCTGGGCATACTCTTTTATTCAAAGAGGTATTGTTACTTCCATCAGAATTTCGACAAGGCCGGATTATATTGAAGAGAATAACTTGCCGGTACTAAATAAATATGGGGTTACCACAGTAGAAATCGGTGCACAGTCGTTTATTGATGAAGTGCTGCGATTTGCTCAAAGAGGCCATAATGCTGATTCAATAGTCAAGGCAGTGACTATTTTAAAGCACAATGGCTTCCGGACCGGGTTGCATCTTATGGCCGGTTTACCTAAAGACACAAAAGAAGGCTTTATTTATTCCCTCGATAAGACAATTGAACTCAAACCTGATACCGTAAGGATTCATCCGGTAATCGTTTTAAGCGGCACACTTCTCGCGGAAGAATTTCAAAAAGGGAAATATAGACCTTTGGAACTTTCCGAAGCTGTTGACTTATGCCGTATAGCCTGGGAAAAACTATCCATAGCCGGCCTTCGCGTCATCAGAATGGGCGTGCAGTTGACTCCGGAAATGGAAAAAGACGGCGCGGTACTGGCGGGCCCTGTTCATCCGGCTTTGGGGAATCTTGTTCTTTCTTCTATTTTCTATGACCACACAATTAATCTATTAGACAAGGTTTATCCGGATACCAAAGAACTTCGCTTCAGCTTATCTGAGCGTGATATTTCTAATTTCCGTGGTTTGAAGAACATGAACATAAGGGCAATAAAAAAGCTTTACCCTCGCACAAATTTAATTGTAGAATCAAACATCCGACAGAAGCGCGGCGAAATATCAGTGACCGCCGATTCGGGGAAATCTTTTAATCTTAAGATTCCGGGAATTATTTAATCCAGAGGAGATAATAGAATTGTTTAAATCAGGATTCATCGGCATTATCGGCCGCCCTAACGCGGGGAAATCTACACTTTTCAATGCTATTGTCGGCGACAAAATTTCCATCATCACCGATAAACCGCAAACGACCAGAAACAAAATAACCGGCATTAAAAATTTCCCTGACGCTCAGCTGATTTTCTTGGACACGCCCGGAATGCACAAGCCTAAAACCCCTATGAATCGAGCTATGGTGCAGACGACACGGGAAACAATCAGCAGTGTTGAAGTATTGTTAATGCTTATTGAAGCCAATACTGACGTTCATCCTCATGATCTTTTTTTAATCGAATCATTGGCGCAGGTCAAAGTGCCTGTTTTTCTGGTTATCAATAAAATTGACCTTATCGAAAAGAAATTTCTTTTGCCTCTTATTGATAAATTCCGCACTCTTTACAGCTACCGGGAAATTTTTCCGGTTTCCGCGTTAAAAGGAGACGGTATTGAGGATTTACTGAACGCCATTAAAGAAATTCTACCGGAAGGGCCTAAATATTATCCTGATGATATTATTACCGATGCAACCGAAAGATTTATCGCTGCCGAATTCATCCGTGAGAAAATAACTCTTTTTACTCAGCAGGAGATCCCTTACTCCACAGCCGTGGAGGTCGATTTGTTTAAAGAAGATGAAGAAAAAAATTTAATTCGTATCAGCGCAACAATCAATGTGGAAAAAGAATCTCAGAAAGCGATTATGATCGGCAAAAAAGGAACGATGCTCAAAAAAATCGGCACCCAGGCCAGACTGGAAATGGAAAAATTATTCGGCGCC
The DNA here is from genome assembly GCA_000747625.2 of Smithella sp. SCADC. Taxonomy (GTDB): domain Bacteria; phylum Desulfobacterota; class Syntrophia; order Syntrophales; family Smithellaceae; genus Smithella. The sequence continues at coordinate 16,101 of JQDQ01000047.1, read as the reverse complement.
AAAGTTTATCTGGAATTGTTTGTGAGAGTGAAAAAGGAATGGACCAGTTCTGATAAAATGCTTGCAGAATTTGGCTTGTTAAAACATTAAGAGGATTCAATGAAAAATAAACCGGTAATAGCCATTGTCGGCCGTCCCAACGTCGGCAAATCAACGCTTTTCAACAGAATTGCAGGAAAACAAAAGGCTATCGTAATTGACGAACCCGGAGCCACCCGTGACCGCAACTACATGGATTGTGTTTTCCGGGATAAAGCTTTTACGCTTATTGATACCGGCGGATTTGAACCGGCATCGGAAGAAAAAATCCTCGTGCAAATGCGCGAACAAAGCAATCTGGCTATTGAAGAAGCAGACGTCATTATTTTTTTAATGGATGGAAAAGACGGGCTTATCCACTCGGATATGGAAATTGCCAAACAACTAAGAGGCAAGGGTAAAAATGTTTTTTATGTTGCTAACAAAGTTGACGGAGACCGCCACAAAGAAATGCTCACCGATTTTTACCGTCTGGGTATTGATGAAATCTATCCGATTTCCGCGCAGCATGGCGCGGGGGTTGATGAGCTATTGGATATCATTGTCCGTGATTTCCCCCCAGCGGTAGACGATAAAGACGACAAAGATACACAAATTAAGATAGCCATCGTCGGCAAACCCAATGTGGGGAAGTCATCACTCGTCAATAGAATCCTGGGTAAAGAAAGAAGTATCGCCAATCCTATTCCAGGCACAACGCGCGACGCTATTGACATGCCGGTAAAAGTTCAAGGTAAAAATTATCTGCTCATTGATACGGCGGGAATCCGCAGGAAAAGCAAAATCAGCCTGACACTGGAAAAATACAGCGTTGTTCAGGCGCTCAAATCAATCAATCGCTGTGATATAGCGCTTGTTTTAATTGATGCCGAAGATGGGCTGACCGATCAGGACACAAAGATTATCGGACTCGCTTATGAACGGGGGAAAGCCTGCATCATCGTAGTAAATAAGTGGGATAAAATTGAAAAGGATAACTCCACCGTGGGGAAATTTGTTGAGGATATTAAAGATAAAATCAAATTCATGGATTTTGCTCCCATTATTTTTATCTCGGCAGTCACAGGACAACGTGCGCCTAAGATCTTTGAGCTGGTTGATAACGTTTATGATCAATATACAAAGAGGATCGGCACCTCCCCTTTAAATGATCTGCTGGAAAAATCCATGCAGAGAAACCCGATGGCGCGTTATCAGAACAAACAGATGCATATCTCTTATGCAACCCAGACAGATATAAAACCGCCCACGTTTGTCTTCTTTATCAGCAACACCAAAGGAATACATTTTTCTTACGAGCGATACCTTATGAATCAAATCCGCGAAACTTTCGGCTTTGACAGTGTGCCGTTGAAGCTTGTTTTCCGGAAAAAAAGATAATTTATCGGAAAACACCAAAAGACAAATTGAAATGAAAAGGAGGAACAGATTCTATGGCAAAAATCCTGATTGTTTACTTTTCCCAGGGTGGAACAACAGCTAAAGTAGCTGAAGCTATTGCCTCCGGTTTGCGCAGCAAAAATCATCAAGTGGATCTGCGCAACATGAATGACGGGAAACCACCAGGAATTGATGGTTATGATTTGCTCGGCGTTGGATTACCGGCATATATCTATCGACCGCCATTTAAGGTAAAGATGATGATTCTCCATCGTTTGTATACCGTCTTGAGCGTTTATCTAATGATGGGAGGCAATAATGGAACTGATACCAGTTCGAGATCTTAAAATCTGTTGTGAGTCTGTAGGTGATGGATACCCGATAGTTCTTATTATGGGACTTACCGCCAACATGGACTGGTGGGACCCTGAATTGATTACTGCACTCTCCAGGCAATACCGGGTACTGATGTTCGACAACCGCGGTTCCGGGCGCACGGTTACTCCCGATGAAGGAAAGTTCACCTGCGAAATGTTAGCCGACGACACAGTCGCATTGATGGACGCAAAGGGAATAACGCATGCGAATATATTGGGCATGTCTATGGGCGGCTTGATCGCCCAGGAACTGACGCTTAAATATCCCGAGAGAGTAAATAACCTTATACTCGCCTGCACTTTTTGCGGTGGACAACACATGGTTCAGGCAAGTGATGAAGTTATGAAAATAATGACGGACCATAGTGGAGGACTTGACGGCCTGTTTGACAGAACGCTTAAGCTGATGTTCACTAAAGACTTCCTTGATGCTAATCCGGCCTATGTAATAAATTTTAAGGAGCGCTATTTACGGGCACCCATGAGCGATGCAAACACTCTGCGTCAACTTATAGCCTGCGCAAAAGCCGACACCTATGATCGTCTGCCTGAAATTACAAATCAAACCCTGATCGCAACCGGCACCGATGATCCTCTCATACCACCTCAGAATTCCCGGATTCTGGCTGATCGTATACCAGGCGCGAAATTAATAGAATACGAGGGCTGCAGTCATGGCTTTATTAGTCAGGCGCACGATGCATTTATTAAAGATTTGTTAGATTTCATCGCGCTCTGACGCGATCGAGAAAATTGTTTTATTCCCTTACGGAGATTCTCTGGAATTCAAGCCTTACTGCCAAATTTTCTTTACAAGCAGCTGCTTTTGGTCACAAGTGGATATTTCGTTATCGTTGTTGAGCTTTAATGTTTTCCCCCGGGACAACGGGTATGCTTTTATTAATATTATCATTACAAATCATTTTTAGCAAGTGTTGGATTGATTATTTTTATAATGCGTCTGGTGTTTAAAAGTATCTATCCTCCATTTTCCGGTAAATATTTTCTTGACACACAGGGCCATAATTTTTATAATCTAGACATGAAGGAACAACGCCCTCTCACAGAGCAAATCAATGGCGATCTCAAGATGGAATCGCTGATGGTACCTGTTAATTCTACTGATAATCTTCATCTTAAACACATCTATATCAATCCGGATGGGCCTCCAATATTCATGCTTCACGGCTCTGTAGAAAACGGCCGGATGTTTTATTCAAACACCGGCAGCGGCGGACTCGGACCGTATTTAGCAAAATACGGATACGACGTATATGTGGGAGATTTGCGCGGGAGGGGTGAAAGTAAACCGCACGTTAGCAGAAATTCAAAATACGGACAAACGGAAGCAATTACCGAAGATATACCGGCTTTTATTGAAAAGATTATCTCTCTTCGCGGAAATACGCCGCAGCGTTGGGTTTGCCATTCATGGGGAGGAGTTTTAACATCTTCACATCTGCTGCGGTTTCCAAAGTATCGTGACCTCGTGAAGTCTATGGTTTACTTCGGATCAAAAAGACGAGTAAGCGCCATCAATCCAACAAGAATCTTTCAAATCGATATCGTTTATACTTTCCTGGGCAGTTTGTTAGTTCGTAAACACGGGTATTTCCCTTCATCTCGCTTTATGAGCGAGGACGAGCCGGCACTGACTCGCAAGGGCACATCGATCTGGATAAGAATGAAAGATTGGGTTGATCCATTTGACGGCTTTAATTACGGCAAAGCCGCACAGGATGTAGTTCTTCCTCCGACATTGTATTTTGCAGCCCTGAATGACCAATGTCTTGGACATCGAAAAGATGTGCTTTTAACTATAAATGAATCCGGCAAACACGTGTCTAAATATGTATTGCTTGGCAAAAAATGTGGGAATCTTCACGATTATAATCATGTCACCATGCTCACACATAAGGATGCGGTAAAAGACCACTTCCCTATGGTGATCGATTGGCTCGCAAAATACTAACATGTAAATAATTACTAATGAAATTACTCCGGTTCCTGCCGTATAAAACCCCGCTTATTATTCTTGTGGTTTTAAAATAAATTTGTCAATATACCGGCAATTTCTTGGAGGGTTGTTTTTTGATCTACTTCCGCAACGTAAGTCTGTCTTTTTTAGATAAAAAGCTGTTTGATAACATCAACTGGACAATTCATCCCAAAAGCCGCATCGGTCTGGTCGGTGATAACGGCACGGGTAAAACGACTCTGTTTCGGGCGATACTGGATCAGATACATCTTGATTCCGGCCTGATAGAAATTCCCGGCAGAAAACAGAAAGTGTTCGGTTATTTGCCACAGGATCTGGTGGAACTTGAACCTATCCCCCTGATCGAGTTCCTCAAGAAAAAAAGCGGAATATCCGCTATTGAAGAATCCATCAGTGATTTGGAGCATCGCCTGTCGCGGATAAAACAAAACACCGCTGAATATGGCGAGGTTTCGCAAAAATATTCCGACGCGCTGGCTCATTTCAGCGCCATGGACGGCTATGCTTTTGAAGCCCGGGCCAAACAGCTGCTCAAAGGCTTCGGATTTAAGGAAAGCGACTTTACTCAAAATTGCGAGCTATTCTCCGGCGGCTGGAAAATGCGCATTCTGCTGACATCCATTCTTCTGGCCCGGCCGGATATCATGCTTCTGGACGAGCCGACAAATCATCTGGACACGGAAAGCATGGAATGGCTGGAATCTTATCTTAAGGACTACCCGGGAACAATCATCGTTATTTCTCACGATCATTTCTTTCTCGATAAAACAGTTATGCAGATTGCCGAGCTTTCCTCCTGCAACATTCATATTTATAAAGGAAACTATTCCTGCTATTTGACCGAAAAAGATAAGCGGCACGCCGCTTTGAAAAAAGAAATGGAACTGCAAAGGGCGCAAATCAAAAAAATCGAAGAATTTGTGGAACGATTCCGTTACAAGGCCACCAAAGCCTCTCAGGTGCAAAGCCGCGTTAAAATGCTGGAAAAATTTTCCACCGTGACTCTTGAAGGGAAAAGTAAAAGCGTCGCCATGAAATTTCCCGAGGGGAAAAAAAGCGCCAGGGAAGTCGTTAAGTCAATTGATCTGAGTCATCACTACGGCGATTTAAATGTTTTCAGCAGTCTGAATTTTACTTTATTCCGCGGGGACAAAGTGGCTTTTGTCGGTGTGAACGGTTCCGGTAAATCAACCTTATCCCGGCTGCTGAGCCTCTCCGAACATCCTTCTCACGGATCAGTAAAATACGGCGACGGCGTCAATATGGCTTTCTTTTCTCAGGAAAGTTCACAAAACTTAAATTATGAAAACACCATCTGGGAAGAAATAAATTCCATGCCGGCCAAAGCTTCGGATCAGGAAAAACGCAACCTTCTGGGCGCGTTCTTGTTTTCGGGAGATGACATTTTCAAATCCATATCCGTGCTCTCCGGCGGAGAAAAATCGCGTCTGGCCCTTTTAAAGATCATGCTTCTCGACACCAACTTTCTGATTCTGGATGAACCGACCAATCATCTTGATATAAAAACCAAAGATATTTTTCAAAACGCGCTGATCAACTATCACGGCACGGTGGCCATCGTTTCGCATGACCGTTATTTTCTGGATCATCTGGTCAATAAAGTTTTCGAGCTCAAGGATGGGGCCATCAACGACTATCACGGCAATTATTCATACTTTATCGAAAAACGCGGCCAGACAATAACAACGCAAAAAGATAATGTGAAAACAAATGAGAAGAACGCCAAAGAGACGGTTTCCAAAACTAAAGAGCAAAAAAGGCAGGAAGCGGAAGACAGAAACAAGCTGTCTAAAATGAAGAGTGCCTGCAAGAAAGAATTGACGGCAATAGAACAAAAGATAGAATTGCTGGAAACAAAAAAGAATCAGCACGAAACGGCCTTGTGCGATCCGGAAACACACAGGGATTCAGTTAAAATTAAAACCATTAATCTGGAATTAAAAAAAATTAACGAGGAACTGGAACGTTCTTACAACATCTGGGCGGAACTGAATTCGGAACTGGAACAGATCACCATAACGAATACTGAGAAACCATGAGAAAATATCTTTCTATGCCCCGTCCAACGTGGTTTTTTCCACATTCTGATACCAGGAAGCCGGATCGGTCAGAAATTCTTCCGTATCGCGCAGAGAAAGAAAATGCTGGCGCTCAATGCCGGCCAGCAAATTAAAAAAATCTTTTTCCTTGGGATCGGTGCTCCCATTTTCCAGTTTAGTATAAAGAGCCACACCCCTTGCTTCAAAATCAATTGCCGTGCGAATCGCTTTCAGGTCATCTTCATTACCTTTGATACGGGCGGCCTTCTTCTCCGAAAGTGATTTTAAGATACTTCCAGCTAATGATTTTTTTACTTTAAGAGGAACAGTTGCCGGCCATTTCTTTTTCTTCTCCCACTGCTCATGCAATTTTTTTAATACTTCGTAATGTTCTTTTTCTTCATCGGCTATTTGTTTAAACATATTCTTACCGGCCATATTTTTTGTCCGGCGGGCATTAACCAGATAAAAATCCCTTTCTTTCTGTTCATTTTCCAGAGCGAATTTAAGGGCATTCATTCTTTTATTCATTTTGATGCCTCCTTACGCGAATGTTCAAAAAAATATATTTGGCCTATTATAGAAGATATTATTGATTAGAGCAATACGTATTATTTTTTAATATCCAAGACATATTCGGCGATATTGTTACAATGATCGGAAATGCGTTCCAGATGAATGAGCATCTCTACAAAAATCAGTCCCGCCTCTGTGCTGCATAGACGATTATGAAATCTCTTGAGATGATTATTGCGAGCTTCTTTCACTTTATCATCTATCTCTTCTTCCCGTTGAATAATACTGACTATTTTCCCCTTATCGGAAACATCGATCAGAGATATAGCTTCATTAATGTTTCGGCTCACCAAAGATATGACTTCCTGTAATTCTTTTTTACCATTTTCAGTAAACTTGATTTTTCTCTCGGCTTTTTGCGTGGCTAATTCGGCTAACCACACCACATGATTGCCGATGCTTTCGATATCGCCGGCAATTGCCGTATAAGCAAATATTTTTTCCGAAAGTTGAGTTGATTTATTTTGTGACGATATTTTCCTCAGATACCTTACTATTTGCGCGCGTAAGTTGTTGACAACCATTTCGATATAGGAAATGTCTCTTTTCCTGCCTTCTTCAACGAAGACAATCATTTTTGTTGCGATTAAAAACATTTTTTGCGCAAGATTGATTTCCCTATGCAATTCTTTTTCTACATTATCAAGAGCTTTTTCCTCATCGGATAAATTTCTGCGATCAAGAAATTCCGGCCAGATAGGCAGCGTTTCATCATCTCCTTTTAAAATCCTCTGCATTAAAGCAGCAAAAGGCTTCAGAAAGAAAACAAAGGTAAGCATAATAACAAAATTAAGTAAAAAGTGCGCCAGAACAATTTGCTGAGCAACATTGGAAGAAAGGTTTTTCAATATAACCAGTAAATATGGCATCAAAATAAGGCACAGAAAAACGCCGATACATTTGAAGATCAAGTGAGATACGGCGGTTCTTTTACCACTTACCGTTGCCACCGTTCCGACCAGCAGAGCTGTGACAGTAGTACCGATGTTTGCTCCCATTACCACGGGCAGGGCATTTTCCAGAGAAACCAGGTCCTGCTGTGCTAAAAGCGCCATAATGCCGATAGGTATAGCCGAAGCGTGAACAATGCCGGTAACAGCAATTCCCAAACCAATGCCTAAAAATGGATTTTGGGTCTGTGTAAACAAATTCAAAAAAGCCGGAGAATTCTTTAAAGGCTCTATTGATTGACTAATCAAGCCCAGGCCAAAGAAGAGCAATCCAAAGTAAAATATAATCTGGCCGGTAATTTGCCATCTCCCCCGGGAGATTAACCACAAAAGTCCACCAACGGAAATAATAAACGGCGATATTTCTGTGAAATGCCAAACAACAAACTGAACAGTCAAAGTAGTACCGATATCCGTACCCAGGATAATTGCCAGAGAATTATAAAAACTGATCAATCCTGCGCTTACTAATCCTACGGTCAGCGCTGTCGAAGCAGAGGAGCTTTGAAAAATGATGGTCGATATTATGCCGGTGAGAAGCCCGTAAAGGGGTTTTTCCACGGCATATTTAATGTATTCTTTTATGCGGACATCAATTAATTTTCGAACGGCAGAAGAAAGATTGACCATGCCGATCAGAAATAAAATAATGCCACTGATAACAATGATGATTTCTTTCATTAACTAATTATTCACCAAGCAACTCTATATCAATCAACCTGTTTTTTATAATATATAGTGCGCTTCGTTTCTGAAGCTTGGGTCTCATTAATCTCGTGAAACGCTATGAACCGTATTGTTTTTTAAGCCACTCCTGATAAGCGCCGGTTTTAATATTTTTTATCCATTTTTTCTGATGTAAATACCACTCGACAGTTTTTTGCAAACCGGATTTAAATGATTCCCGCGGAGACCATCCCAGTTCTTTATTTAATTTGGCAAAGTCAATCGCGTAACGGCGGTCGTGGCCGGGTCGGTCATTGACAAAAGTAATCAAATTACGCCGCGGCTTTCCATCCCTGGCGGGTTTGATTTCATCGAGAATATCGCAGATCATTTGCACAATTATAATATTCTCCATTTCTGCATTACCGCCGACATTGTATGTTTCGCCATGTTTTCCGGTTGTCATAATTTTCCAGATTGCTTCGCAATGGTCTTCAACATAAAGCCAGTCGCGGACATTTTTCCCGTCACCATAAACCGGAAGGGATTTTCCCTCAAGAGCGTTGAGAATAATCAGCGGAATGAGTTTTTCCGGAAACTGATAGGGTCCGTAATTGTTGGAGCAGTTGGAAATAGTTGCGGGCAAGCTAAATGTTTTATAGTATGCGCGTACGAGATGATCGGAAGACGCTTTGGATGCCGAATATGGACTATTGGGACGATACGGCGTGTCTTCGCGAAAAAAGCCTTTGGCTCCAAGACTGCCGTAAACTTCATCGGTGCTTACATGGTGGAAGAGTTTGAATTTATCGCCACGAACTTTGGCTGCCTCCAGAAGATTAAAAGTCCCTACTATATTGGTCTGGATAAAATCACCGGGATTTTTTATGGAACGGTCCACGTGTGATTCGGCGGCAAAATGGCAGACAGCGTCGACATCATATTTTAAAAATATCTTATCCAGTTTTGCGGCATTGCATATATTCACTTTTTGGAAAATATATCGTGAAGCAAAATCAGCTGCTATATCTGCCAGATTTTCCGGATTGCCGGCATATGTCAAACAGTCCATGTTAATTATTCTGCCGGAGAAATCTTTATTGTTAATCAAATAACGGATAAAATTACTGCCGATAAATCCGCAGCCACCCGTCACCAACAAATTCTTGAACGCAATTTTACTTTTATTTTTTCTCTTCATCTTTAACTGCTCCTTAGCGACCGTGCATCCAATCTTCTGTTAATCTTTTAATACTTTTATTGATGTACTTGCAAGTTTTTTCCATTAGATAAAAAAATTGGCGGTAACCGTCTAATGCACAGTTACCGCCAATTGTCCCGTTTAGAGAATTTAAACAACAATATTTTTTTTGCTATTTCTTTTTGGGAGCTGCCTTCTTCTTTGCAACTGTCTTAACTACTTTTTTCTTCGGAGCTGCTTTCTTTACAACTTTCTTAACCGCTTTTTTCTTTGGAGCTGCTTTCTTTACCACTTTTTTCTTTGCCGTTGCCATTAGGTGAAGCCTCCTTTATAAAAATTTTTGGATTAAAAATACTTCCAATTCCATCTCTTGATTAAATTTTACTTTATTTTTTTCACCTCGTCAACAAAAAAGACAATAAAGACAATAAAATATAAAATATTTTTAATTTATTTCTTATGGCATATCGCTGTTTATTTTTACAAAATAGAATAATCATGCAACCGGCAGTAAAACTTCATTTTTAATATTCGACGCAAAATTACAGATATTATCCTCACGAATGCTTCATTATTGTTTTAGTCAGAGATAAGTTCTTCCGCCGATATATTGATTCGTAAAATAATTGGAAGAAAGAGAATCAACCTGTATTTTTTTGCCCTGAGATGAAGCATGAATAAATTTTCCTTCTCCTATATAAATACCGACATGAGAAACACTGCTTCTTCCTTTCCAAGAAAAAAATACAAGGTCGCCTTTTTGCAGATCATTTTTATCGATGGAAGCGCCGGCATCAAATTGTTTCTTTGAGTTGCGGGGAAGGTTAAGACCATTTAATTGATATACCGTCATTGTCAATCCGCTGCAATCAAATCCGTCATCGAAAGAAGCGCCACCCCAGAGGTAAGGAACCCCGATAAAATCTTTCGCAGTCTTCACTAAAGCTTCTCTCAGATAATTGGCGCCATATTGTTTTTGTCTGGCAACTGAATAATCTTCCGGCTGGACAACATAAAACTCTTCAATGATTTTTGCCTCTTTCAGGCTTTGCGCTCTTTTTCTGGCCAGTTCCTTTGTCGTAAAATTACCGAATCGAACTTTGAAGAATTTATCGGAGGCAAGGAAGTATGTAGCGTCGAGACCATGATTGTTTTTTAATCTCTCCGTTAAACGCACCGCATTTTCCACCTTTTTAAACGCTCCAGCCTGAATCGTATACCCCATTAACTCCAGCGCAGGTTTTTGCCGCACTGGCGGAGGAGAAGATGGCCGTACCCAACGCGCAGTGCGTCGAGCATGAGAACATGATAATATTAACAAAGGAATGAGAAAAAAGATTATGATCGTTTTGTAGTTTCTCATTGTTTCATCCATTTGGTGCGGACATAATCCCTGGCTTCTTCAATTGTCACTATTCTTCCCTCCAATTGCTCTTCTTCTAAAGCCAGCAGAATCTTCCCGATAACTTTTCCCGGAGCAAAGCCCATGAGAATTAAATCATCACCGGTTAATAAGCGCGGGGGGTGCAAATCGTCCTGGTCCAACGACTGAAGCTGATCACGGCAGAATTCATAATTGTCCAACATGCCGTGACTGGCCAGACAATCAAGACGGTGCAGTTCCAGATGTAAATCATAATCCGGCATGCGTAAAAATCGTTTAAGACGAGCCGGACGCATTTTTTGAACGTTCATAAATACCATGTGATAGTGAATAAGATTAAGCACTGTTTCCTTCTGCGCACGGGAAAACTTCAGCCTTTGCATTATATCGTCAGCGATTTTCTCTCCCTGCTGAACATGTCCGTAAAAATGCACACCATTTTCATCTTCAGTTCTGGTTACAGCTTTACCAACATCATGTAAAAGCACACTCCAGGCCAGACAAAGATTTTCATCGGTTTCTCCGCTTTGAGTCAATAGATCCAGCATATTCAATGTATGTTGCCAGACATCGCCTTCCGGATGAAAACGCGGCGGCTGTTCCACTCCTTTCAATTTATGCACTTCGGGAAGAATTTCTTTCAAGATACCCGTGCAGTCCATTAATTCAAAGCCGTGGCGTGCGCCACCACGCGTAAGAATTTTACCGAGTTCTTCACGCAGGCGTTCGGCGCTGATTTGTTTTATTTTCGCCGAGTTTTTCCTGATTGCCTGTTGCGTGGCCGGTTCAATGACGAAATTAAGATTAGCAGCAAAACGAATAGCTCTGAGCATCCGCAGAAAATCTTCATTAAAGCGTTTTTCGGGATCGCCGATAGTACGGATTGTTTTTTTCTCGATATCAGCCCGGCCGTCTATATAGTCAATTATCTTATCGGAGTCCGGCTCCATCAAAAGCCCGTTGATTGTGAAATCGCGCCGGAACACATCTTCTCTGGCTGAAGAAAAATGAATTCGGGAAGGATGCCTGCCGTCTTCGTATGCATCATCGCCGCGGAAGGTGGCGACTTCGTAAAGATGATTTTCCACAATTACGGCAACTACGCCAAACTGCGCGCCGATGGCTATGGTATTGGGAAACAGGGAAACTATTTCATCGGGACGCGCCGAAGTAACAATGTCGTAATCACTGGAAACAGAACCAAGAATAAAATCCCGCACACAACCGCCGACAAAATAAGCTTCGTAGCCCGATTGTTTCAAAAGACGGACGATTGCTTCCGCATTCCGGCGATTGTCGTTTCCCATTATTTTTTTCCTAATTTTATCGCGCAGAGCTCACCGCACATGGTGCAGCCTTCATCATTGGCGCTTTTGCTTTTTTCCAGAAGAGAAACTGTTTTTTCGGGGTCAATGGATAATGCCACCTGTCCCTGCCAGTCAAAATTTTTTCTGCACTGCGACATCTTTCTGTCTCTTTCGCGCGCCTTATTCACGCCTTTGGCGATATCGGCGATATGCGCAGCGATGCGCGCGGCAATGACTCCGTCGCGAACATCGGCCAGGGTGGGCAGACGTAAATGTTCAGCAGGCGTAACGTAACACAGAAAATCGGCTCCGGCAGCGCCGGCGATTGCTCCGCCGATAGCCGAAGTAATGTGATCATAACCAGGCGCAATATCAGTGGGCAGAGGTCCCAGCACATAAAAAGGCGCGCCCTGACAGATTTCCTTTTGTAATTTTATATTGGTCTCGATCCCGGTTAAGGGAACATGTCCGGGGCCTTCAATCATCACCTGTACTCCGGCGGTACGCGCTCGCGCGGCCAGTTGCCCCAGGATTATCAATTCCTGTAGTTGCGCCTGATCCGTGGCGTCATCTATTGCTCCCGGCCTCAGTCCGTCGCCGAGGCTCAATACCATATCGAAGCGATGGGCAATTTCCAGAAGCCGGTCATATTCTTCGTAAAGAGGATTTTCCTTTTTGTTGCAATTCATCCAGTTGGCAGTCATGGAACCGCCGCGGCTGACAATGCCCAAAATTCGTTTTTGCGACTTGAGCGCCGCAACACTTAGCCTGGTTACGCCGCAGTGAACGGTAATGAAATCCACGCCATCTCTGCCGTTTTCTTCGATGACGGCAAAGATATCATCGGATGTCATTTCCGATATGGCTTTGCCTTTTTCTATCATTTTAACCGCCGCCTGATAAATCGGCACGGTTCCGATAGCCACGGTTGATTTTTTCATAACTTTTTTTCTGATAGCGGCAAGATTTCCGCCGGTGGAAAGATCCATAACGGCATCGGCGCCGGCAGCAACTGCGATTTTCAGTTTTTTCAGTTCCAGATCCACATCCATATGATCTTTGGATGTGCCGATGTTGGCGTTTACTTTGGTGCGCAAACCAAGGCCTATCGCCAGCGGTTTGATGGTGGTATGTTCTGCATTGCGGGTAATAACGATTGTCCCTTTCGCTATTCCCCGGCGTATATATTCGGGCGTCACCCCTTCTTCTTTGGCTGCTATTTTCATTTCTTTAGTAATCAAGCCTTTGCGGGCCTTTTCTAATTGCGTCATGATGTCCTCCAAAACATTAAAGCAACTTCTTCAGTCGCGAAATTTATCATCGCTTTTTTGTTAAAAAATTATTTCCAAAAATATTGACCGATCCATATCCCATTCCCAGAATTAACCCATTTTCAATAGCGGCGGCAACCATTTTTTTTGCCTGCCCAACGGCATCAACAATATTATTACCCAGTGCAAGAGTTGATGCCAGCAACGACGCATAAGTGCAACCGGTGCCGTGAGTATCGCGCGAATTAATCCAGGGAGCGGAAAACTTATAACAATGATCGCCGTCAAAGAGAATATCCAAAGCACCTAATCGCTTACTTCCCGGGAGGTGACCTCCTTTAATCAGCACATTTTTGGCGCCCAGTTGATGAATTATGACGGCGGCTTTTTCCATCGCGGCAACTGTTTTAATGCTACACTGCGCTAAAATTTCCGCTTCGGGAATATTCGGCGTCAAAACAAAAGCCTGCGGCAGTAATTTTTTTATAAGCACATCTCTTGCCCGGTCTTGCATTAAAGACCGGCCGCCCTTGGCAACCATTACCGGATCAACTACTAATTTCTCCAGACGATATTCTTTTATTTTTAGGGCAACAGATTCGACAGCTCCCGCTGTCAAAAGCATTCCGGTTTTTACCGCGTCAGCGCCAATATCATTGAGCACTGAATCCAATTGCGCCAAAATGAATTTTTGCCCGACAGGATGGATGTCCTGGACGCCTTGAGTATTCTGCGCAGTCACTGCAGTAATCACACTGAGTCCCCAGCAACCACAGGCGCTCACGGCTTTTAAATCAGCCTGAATTCCTGCGCCGCCGCTGGAATCGGAACCGCCGATACATAATACTTTAACCGGTACCATATTTTAAAGCGCCTCCGGGAAAATATCTTTTTGCCAATATCCAATGACAAGAAGTTTTCCCGACCGTACACTAATGCTGGCACGATCTTCATTAATAATATTACTGACACCGCGGGTTTCACCCATTTGCAAAGTACTTTTTTCCAGAGAGTAAAGAAAACCCTTTAGAGTTATTCCTGTAACACGGGGACTGAGTGCAAGAAGAGAAACTGTTTTTCCTGCTTCGTTTATAAAAACAGCTTTTTTATCCAGCACAAAAGCTTCACCGTATTCGTCAATCAAATATGTATTAATTCCCTTTTCCTGTCCCTTGCAAAGCAAGAACACATTGGCCAGGGTGTGATCAACCCTGCCGCCCAAAGCGCCCCAGATAAATATTGCGTCCGGATTCAAATTCAACGCGTAATCGAGCGCCAATTCTGTATCGGTAAAATCTTTGCTTGCGGAATATTTTATAATTTTTATTCCCTGCGCAGAGTAACTTGCCAGTTGAGCAGGATCAATCGAATCCATATCACCGATGATTACATCAGGCTTAATTCCCAAATATTGAAAATTACGCGCACCGCCATCGCAGCAAATAACCAGGTGGTTCTCCATTCCCGCAATCTTCTTCTGAAAAAATACAGGATCAACCAGACGACCGCCACTAACTATAATTATTTTTTGATACACAAGCGTTTTCCTAAATAAAAACCGACGTCAAATTTTTCGACTTTGCATGACAGCAATTAAGTCATGTTTAATTTACTTGGAAAATTTATTACATTAGACGGCAAAAAGCAAATTGTTTAATAATACCAATTCTAAATCAAAGCGCTATTTTTGTTGGTCCCGATCTATCGGGATTGTCGGCTTCCTCAACGTATAACCTGTTCGAAACGATTTTACCCAAATTAATTCTTGACAAATATACATTTGTTTGTCTTTTTAGCACCCACTAATATATAGTGTTTTCCAAGGAGCAAGACATCTATGAAAAAAATGCTATATTTTTTCTCAATCATCGCAACAGTTTTAACTCTTGTCTCCTGTGGTGACAAAGATCTGCCGTCGATAAATCCCGGGCTTTATGAAATTGAGTTTAAACTCGATTATGGAGGGCAGTCACTCTCAGCCAAACAAAGAGTACGGTATAACTCCAACGGGACTTTTGAAGCGACAAACTTTAATAACGGCATAGCCGTCGAAGAAATTAAAGGTAAGTTCAAGATAGAGAATAAACAACTTGTTTCATACGACACTTCCGCACGTTCCATCACTGAAAATGGCGAGTGGAAACAGAAGGAACCATCAAAAGTGGAAGTTCGCAAAATCAAGAAAGGAAGTTACCAGTACTATTTTAAATTCCCCGGCGAACAAATGCGCGTTATATATAAACAAGTGGGCATGAAAGAAGGCTGGAAAACTTACACTCGCATTAGCGACTAACGTGAAAAAGTATATATTCACGTTTCGCATGTAAGCTACTTAGTCAGCGTCAGGGAATGCAAAAAGAACTGTCTTCGCGGCCTGTTTTTTCTCGGGAACAGGTTGAGCCTTTACGGATTGATCATTGATTCCTGCAGGCGTCTGAACAGAAGGTATTGACATAGACGCCTGAGAAACAACGCATTGAATTTCTCCAAGATCGGTAATAGCTTCTCCTGCCTCGGTAAATGTAACGGAAAACCCGAATTTGCCGCCCTCATAATCCACAGTGGCGCTACAGGTGCCCGGCAGGATTGTATTTCCACCTGCTTTTCTTAGTTTCGCAATAGCGCTGCAACTCTGGTTATTCTGGCTATCGGCGGCATTCGCATTCGTATCTGTGGATAGACTGTTGTCAATATAAAATTCCCCGCCTTTTCCAGTTCGGGACAACCATTGTGCCGAAAGAGCCGGTCTTTCCCATCTCCTGACCGTTGTTGAACACGGCGGCTCCAGGCACTTCTTTATTAAGCACCACGATGCCGAAGCTGTCGCTGACCGGCCGCGAGAAACCAAAAAATCCTCCGGCATACGCCAAAAGGAATCTGGGTAGAGTAGA
>JQDQ01000046.1 GCA_000747625.2 Smithella sp. SCADC | reverse complement strand
GATTAACCCTCGTCATCTCGAACTTTAAACATTGCTCAGGGTGGTCAATTTTCGGTTATCACAGATGGTCAATTTTCGGTTGACATTCCCAAATAGCATAAGATTGACAGTAGTCTATATCGTGAAAGCGAGGCAAACTAATAAGACCAGCAAAATAATCGGCACATTCATGATATGGAATTAGTCCGTTAATATTGTCACCCACAAAGTCGAGACGAATCCTTAGTTGAGGATGCGTTGCTATTTGACCATGCAGGATACAAGTAAAAGCCCACCAGTCAAAAAGTGCAATCCATCCAACACGACTCAAGTCGATTGTGAGCTCAACTACAGAATTATCAACAGACTGGGAAAGATAGTTGAGAAAGGAATCAAAGTTAAAAACACCACGTTCTACCTTCACACAGAGTCGGTCACCAAATGGTCCAACATTTGTTATTGAAATAGTTTTATACCGATCATCCATTGGTGTCTTCCAATTGCAAGGGAGGTAATTAGGGTGAAGCCTTGAAACATCATTTTTCAACCGTCAATTAACTTTAGAAATTTATTTTAGTGAAACATACAGAACCAAAGGTAAAGCTCATTACCCTCCGCATAATGTGGGACATTTAACTAAACAATTCCGAATATCGGCATTGTTTAGTTTGGCGAATGATACTATTTTTTTCGAACAATGCAAGAAAAAAGATAAAAAAAGAAGTTTTAAGTAGTTAAGATTTAAGGGTTAAGGGAGCATGTGAAAGGTGAAAAGAGAAGTTTTAAGTTTTAAGTAATTAAGTAGTTAAGAAAAAAAGAAGTAAATATCATGGGCAGCGCATTGCAGAATGTCAAACCTGACTTAAACAATCCGGATTCCCGTTTTTAAAATTCCTTTGACGAAGTAATCGCTGTCGTTGAAGTCTTCCGGGCGGTACGGCATCGGCGATATATCGCTATTCACCTGCAATGTAATTTTACGGATTTTATTTCTGTCTTCAAATCTGTTTCCGATAAAATCTTTCGAAACAATTGCCAGATCAATATCGCTCCACTCATCGTTCTTTCCACTGGCGTAGGAACCGAATAAAAATGCCTGCTGGACATGAATGCCGATATGTTCCAGTTGTTCAAGATAGGATTTGTGTGATTTCCATTTTTTATTTTTATTCTTAACGTCCAGCGCCGCGTAATAATCATTTCTATCTTCTTCGATTTCTTTCAGTCGAAGATATTCTTTATATATGCAATTCGTTTCTTTCATTTCTTTGCTCCCAAGATGAAACGTGCACGTTCGTGGCGCAGCATCTCAAAAAGTGTCATGCATTTCACACCAAGACCGATACAAACATCAGGAATCTTAATCTTCTTTTTTGAGCCGGCAGCTTTTTCGTGGGTTACAACTATGAACTTATGCGCAACAGCGTGTGCAATAAGATAATAATCAGCAACTTGTAGAAAAGTACTCACAGCGGCAGGATCATAACCGTTCTGCGTAACCCATTGACTTACAGTACCTAATGCCGGTATTATGTTTTTGTCCGGTTGGAGAAAGAAATTTTCGTCGCACTGTGCTACCCAATCAGATAGTTCGTCTGCGCCGGCATAAATTTCATCGCCCACTTTTTCAATGCTATAGACAATTCCCGCCGTATTATTTTCTGTTAGCCACTGCCAGAAAGCAGGACAAAAATCTAACCCATAGTGAAGATTTTTTGCCTGAATGAATACATTTGCATCAAGAAGATATGCCATTACAACACTCCCAGACTCTGTCCGAGTTCATGGAATGTTGTCAACTTGGAGAATCCAAGCATACGAAAAGCATCACGATGAAGGGTTTGACCTTCTAATGTATTAGCGATCAATGCGCGCGCAAAACGTTTGCTTACCCGCGCCGCCTGTGTAAGATAGAAATTACCTCCGCCACCTTTCGCAACTATACTTATCAGTCGCTCCAGTTCCATTTGATAAACGTGTTGAAACTTATTTAAAGTAATTCCACCTGCATCGTAAATTCGACGCAAAATAACCAATGTGCTGACTTTAAATCGTCGCGCCAATCTATTTAACTCATCCTGCAAATCTTTATTATTTTGGAAATCATGCTTTATTAAATCTAAAGGGACAAGAAATTCAGCAGCAACTTGATTACACCAGCGCTCAACTTGATGATCAGATATCCAGGACGCTTGGACATCGGAAACAGCAGATAATCCGAGCCAGATGTGTGCAATTTCATGCGCAAGCGTAAACATTTGCGCTGCTTTGGTGTCTGCGCCGTTGATGAATACGAGAGGCGCTAATTTATCTGTCATCGCGAAGCCACGAAATTCTTCAGGATTAAGGTGTCGATAGTTGTTATTCATCACAACTCCGCTACACATAACCATGATTCCAATAGAGTCAACCTGATCAATAAATTGACGTAATGCTTCTGCCCAAGTTGGCATTTTCCTGCGCTCGTCAATATCAAATCTAATGAATTGACGCATCTTGGTTGCTATTTTTATTACATCATCCTTAATGGAAGCCGATCCAACAAATGCAAGCGGTTCTTCACCCATTGCACGGGCATAATCATGATACCATTCCTGGCGTTGTTGACAAATATATATGGTGTCCAACAAATTTGGACTTGGCCTTACGGTATACTCGTTTGTAATTGTCCGAAAGTCGGGTATTGGTATGTTCTCTACTGGCGGTTCTTCCAGGAAAAAGTAACCGACGGGAGTATGCGTTGCTTTTGCAAAGCGCTCAATCTGCTTAAGCGTAGGTTTTATATTGCCACTTTCCCAATCAGGCAACTTTGGAAAGCGATTTGCAAGTGCGGAAAATTCGAGACCGGAACGTTCCCGCGCCCAGCTCAGCAAATTAGATTTTATATCGACAGAAACCATATGTATTCCGTTATTTTAAAGTTTACGTTTTTTCTGATGGGTGAAGTATAACAAGAATAATTTTGTCTGTCAAAAATTAAGTATGCACTAGTTGCCATTAGTAGTTGGCAGAGCAAGACGACTCATTGTGGTTCGACATGACAGAAATCTTCCCTCACCCCTAAGAATAACAGATGATTAGAGAATAGGAGGTTTGAGTATCCACCTCTCGGAAATTCTCCCGACTTCGCGTCAGCGGAACACATCCTAAAGATAAATTAGAATATACTTAGATTGCCACATCCCGATAAATCGGGATTCGCAATGACAAGGGCGCCTGGATACCGTCCTGCGCCGGGATCAGTCCCTACAATTTCCACCTCCGTCACTACGTGACACCTCCGCCAGCGGAGGACATCATAAAACCACTTGACAGAAGCATTTTACGGCTATAGAATGCCAGTTAACGTAAGGTGGGTTTATGGAGGTGTAAAATGTCCGCTTTTGTCCATAAAACGATCGGCGAACTAATCAAGGATACGTCCACACGCTATCCGAAAAACATCGCTTTGATTTCTCCGGAATTCGGCATCAGGCAGACTTACCGCGAATTTTACCAGACATGCCGGGATGCAAACAAACTCAAGCCAAAACGACAACGATAAGAGAACCTCCACAGGGCATATTCATGCCTAAAAATGTAAAATCAAAGAATTTTAAAATCCCTTCCCCGATAAACATTAAACCGCCAATAATCAAAGCATACTTTTACATGGTAGTTCATCCTCCATTAATAATATTTATTCCTGTTTGCAATCAAGATGGCACTATGATATATAATCGACATGGAGGTGAGCCATGTCGAGACAAGCAAATATCGGTAAGGAAGAAATAGAACGGGCAAAGCAGATGCGTGATGAGAGTATGTCGATAAACCAATACCGTAAGGCTCTTTCAGTGATTTTAATAGGGAAGCTAGGCCTGACGGCTGACCTTGTTTCAGAAATACCGGGTGTGAGTCGCCGCACCATTTTCCGGAGTCGCGTT
>JQDQ01000045.1 GCA_000747625.2 Smithella sp. SCADC | reverse complement strand
CGTCAGGTGGGTAAAACCACCTTTGCCCGCAACTGGCTTGCCGGACAAAAAGCCGACGATCTGTATTTCAATTGGGACGATCCTGCGGTGGCCGCGGACTATAAAAGAAACCCGCTTTATTTCACAAACATCATCAATGAACGATTTGAAAAAAAACCTCTGCCCCTTGTATTTGATGAAATTCATAAGCAGAAGAACTGGCGCAATATTCTCAAAGGTATTTACGACACCAACAAAGAAAAAATGACCCTGCTGGTCACCGGCAGCGCCCGTTTGGGTTTGTATCGTAAATCCGGAGATTCTCTTGCCGGTCGTTACTTTTCCTATCAGATGCTGCCCATTGGATTACCGGAAGCCGTCAATAACTTTTCGCATATTCTGATGACGGACGAACCCCTGCACACCATAAACACCTTGATGGATTGCGTAAGAAAAATTAAGCCGGCCGGCGCGGAAGAAAAACTGGAAGGACTTCTCGCCTTCGGCGGCTTCCCCGAACCGTTTTTGAAAAACTCGGCACGCTTTTACAACCGTTGGAACACCGAATACAAATCCCTGCTCACCAGGGAAGATATTCGCGACTTATCCCGAATCGCGGACATCAAAGGAATCGGTCAGCTCATAGAACTATTGCCGTCAAAAGTCGGTTCTTTATTGAGCGTCAATTCCATTGTTGAAGACACAGGTTCCCATCACGCGACCATCACCCGCTGGCTGGATATCCTCAAATCAATCTACCTGATTTTTACACTGCGCCCCTGGCACAAAAACATCACCCGGTCGATCAAGAAGGAAAACAAACTTTACTTTTACGACTGGTCAAATGTGCCCGATGCAGGCGGACGCTTTGAAAACCTGATGGCGGTCAGCCTGATCAAAATGGCAGCGAGGCTTTCCGAAACCGGAATGGGCTCTTTTGAAATCATGCACATCCGCAATAAAGAAAAACAGGAAGTCGATTTTGTACTGGTGAAAAACGGCAAGCCTGTTGCTTTATTTGAAGCCAAGGAATCCGACAGCGGCATAAGCAAGGCAGGGCTTTATTTCGGCAAACAGCTATCATTACCCTTTTTTCAGGTCGTACGCCATTGTCAGAAAGCGGAAGCTTTCCCCGGTAACGGTGCTATCATTCCCGCAGCCAGTTTCCTGATGATCACCGGGTAAAGCTTTCCGCTGTCATTCCCGCTTTCATTATTCAACTTGCATATTTCATGGTTGTAGTGTATTGTAGTTTCGGAGGTGCAAAATGAGAAGCGTTTTATCCGTCAGTTTACCCAAGAAACTGGCTACAGACCTTGATTTCCTTTCCAAAGAAACAGGAAGAAATAAAAGCGATATCGTCAAAGAGTCTCTTGCAGAATTTCTATGGGAGAACAGATTTCGTCGCCTGAAAAAACGTCTGAGCAATAAAGCCATAATAGACCCTAAAGAAATTCAAGAATATTATCATTCTAAATTCCCGCAACTTTGAAACCCTCTTTGCGTAGAACATAGAACAATGAACTTTCCTCTAAAAATTAAACTCCGATCCGCCTTGTATCTGTTTAACATTTGCCTTGACAAATAACCATGCCATGTTATTAAAAAGACACAATAATTATTGTTAAGGGATGTCATGGAAGCGCACGTGGAATACTGGCTTACACAATCAGATAATGATCTGCCGGTAGCAGAAAGCATGCTGGGAAATGGGCATTACACCTGGTGCTTATTTATCGGGCATCTTGTTTTGGAAAAACTTTTTAAGGCGATTTATGTCAGAGAACATCAAAAAATTGCGCCCAGAATTCACGATCTGGTAAAACTTGCCAAATCAACAAGTCTGAATCTTAGTGATGAACAATTGGTTTTTCTAAGCGAGGTTTCGGATTTCAGCATGGAAGGCAGATACCCCGACGAGAAGAATCAATTTGCCCGCAAATGCGACAAACAATTCGCAATGGATTATTTAAGACGGATAAAGGAGATGCGCTCGTGGCTCAGAAAGCAGATCGAAAAATAGAAAAAACCGTCAAATCCTATCTTGAACAACTGGAACGTATCGGCATTCATGTCCAGCAGGCATTTCTATTCGGTTCCTACGCCAGTGGAAAGCACGACGAGTGGAGCGATATTGATCTGGCGATTGTTTCGAACGATTTTGCAGGGAACAGATTTGAAGACAGAAACAAAATCCGTAAAATTACATTACAAGTAAATAGTGATATATCGCCGATGCCTTATCGCCCGGAAGACTTCAACGACAGCGATTACTTCGTCAAGGAAATTTTAGAAACGGGGATCAGGATTGTTTAGGGCGGGTTAGGATTCGCGATGGTAAATTTGTATACCAAAGACAGGAGAAGCGGTTTAATGGTGAATCCTTTGGGGATTTTCTTAAACAGCTTCGAAAAGCCAGTTGCCAAGCCAAAAGAAAGGTTTATGTGATTCTGGATAACGCAACATATCATCATGCACGGGTTCATAAACAGTGGCGCGAGCTTTGTTCGAAGAGCTTTGCGTTGCTTTTTTTGCCGGCATATAGTCCCGATCTGAATCCGATTGAACGTGTATGGAAATTGACACGCCGCTTGAGTGTTCACAATCGGTACTTTCCTGAGTTGAGTGATGTTGTCAAGCCGGTGGAGTTTCAATTTGATCAATGGTCAACAAAAAATGACGACCTGAGACGTTTGTGTGTTATTTGAAAGCATAAAACGGCAATATATTATGACGCTGAGTATAGTAATACGACTCGTTGCCTCTGCCTAGCCGCCGCGATATCATCTTTGATTTAGAAGTGGTATGATTAATTATTTGATCTCTTGCAGGCTGGAGCGCGCAATACGCGCCTGGCTGGTATTCGGATAATTTTTGATTACCTGTTGTAAAAGCAATTTAGCGCTGGTTTTGTCTCCCAACTTCAGGAAAGACATGCCTTGTTTGAGTAAAGCATAAGGGACTTTATTGCCGTTCGGGTAATTCTTGGTAACTTTTTCATATTCCAGAATTGCGGATTCATACTTTTGTTCAAAAAAATAACATTCACCAACCCAAAACTGGGCATTATCGGAATACTCGCTGTCAGGATAATTAGCTAAAAAATCTTGAAACTCGGTTCTGGCTTTATCGTAATTGCCTTCCTTGAAGATTTGATAAGCGGCCGAATAAGCTTTTTCCTTGTCCTGCTTTTTTGCCGGATCTTTGGTAACAGAGCCGGTTGATTTGCCGGCTTTATCGGAAGCATCACTTGAATTATTTTTATTGCCGATCTCCAGAAAATTTTCAATAAAGTTGATTTTCAACAGAATATTATCAAAACGTTGATCGTCTTTTTTGGTGTTAGAAGTAAAATCTTTTTTCAGAGTTTCCACTTGACCGCGCAGTTGCTGAAGATTTTCCCGTAAATCGGTAATGTCTGCTGCCGCGCTGGCTTGCCCTGTGCGCATGGCCTCCAGGACAGTAACATTCTTTTTTAAGGTGGTCAGTTCGGAATCCACTACGGCCATTTTTGCATCCATTTTTTCGTCCATTTTCTGGTTTAATTCCGAACGGAGCGCCCTCAGGTCTTGCGTGGTAGCGCAACCCGCAATGAACAAGGCCAAAACAGCTAAAAAGAGATAGATAGAAAATTTCAATTTTTTCACCTCTTTCAATTATTATTAAGGAGTAACAACGAAATGGGCGCGTCTATTCTTGGTCCAGGCTTCTTCATTATTATTAGGATCCAAAGGACGCTCCTCGCCATAGCTCACCGTTTTTATTATTGATTCTTGAATGCCTGAATTAATGAGATATTTCTTTGTTTCCTGGGCTCGTTTTTGCCCCAGGGCCATGTTGTATTCGGCAGTTCCTCTTTCATCGCAGTGTCCTTCAACAACGACTGCAGAAGTTTTATGCTTTAGTAAGTAATCGGCATTGGTCTTAAGAATTTCGCGGGCGTCGGGGCGGATGCTGGAGCTGTCGTAATCGAAATTGATATCGCTAATGGGAGATTTTGCCGTTGCTTCCATAAGTGAAGACTGTTCATTAGCGGGTTCCTTTATTTTAGTAGTATCAGTCGGTGCAGCAACTATGTTGCTTTCTTTTGTCGTATCGGTCGTTGGTGTCGGTATTTGTTCCGGCGCTTGTGCAGGCACTACTTGCTGTGACTGCGAGGAGCCGCTTGTAACTACCGATTTTTTTTCGGCGCAGCCGGTAAAGATTGTCAGACTGCATATAAGTACAACAAAAACTCCTAATAAGGTTAGATTCTTTTTCATAATTATTGTTCCTCCTTTTTCAGTGTCTTTATATACGGCAAAGTATGAAAAATAACAACCTAAAGATTGTTGATGATGAAATTATTTAAATCGGGGCGACCACACCGGCATTACTAATTTATTAATGTTTTCAATAAGTACCCTCGGATTTAAACCGCTAGAATTAATGATACAAATTTTGCTTTTCGAACTTTTTCGGGAAGCATAAACTATTTGTCTTCCGGATGGTGACCAGGACGGTGATTCATTATTAGCGGCATCGGAAGTTAACTGCAAAGTATTATTGCCGTCTTCGTCTACGGAAAAAATTTGATACTTATCGTTAACTAATCCTTCGTATGCAAGATGATCGCCGTGCGGCGACCACGCAGGGGAGGTATTATATTTTCCTTCAAAAGTTATCCTTTTTACATTATTTCCCTCGGCATCCATTATGTAAATTTGCGGGGAGCCGGCGCGATTGGAAACAAAAGCTATCCTTTTTCCATCTGGTGACCAGGCGGGAGAAACATCAATAGAATAGTTATTTGTCAGACGTTTCAACTTGAGAGAGTCGATCTCTAAAACATATATTTCCTCGTTGCCGTCCTTGCTTAAGGTCAGCAACAATTTTTTGCTGTCCGGTGAGAAAGAACCGCACATGTTCAGCCCTTCAAATGAAGCAACTTTTTTTTCAGCACCATTTTTAAAATTCCTCAGATAAACGGCAGGTTGTCCACTTATAAAAGATGTAAAAGCAAGAAAATTTCCATCGGGTGACCAACGTGGTGACATGATGATGGATTGATGATTGGTGACGCTTTTTAACTCAGAACCATCATAGTTGATAACGTAAAGATCAGATTTGGGACCTTTCCTGGACACAAACGTAATTTTAGTGTTAAAGTCACCTTCATCATTGATAAGCGCGAGCATAATATCAGAAGCTATTTTTCTGGAAAGCGTTTTCAGGCTATTGATATCAGAAATATATTTTTTGTTGAAAAGAATTTCTCCCCGGGTGACTTCAAAAAGACGGCTCTCCACAATTATCTCTTTATCTTTTTGGATTACATTACCCTGAAGTAAAAAGTCGGCGCCGATAGTTGTCCAATCCGAAAAGCGAATGCTTTCTTTTGCATCAGGCGGAGTGTTTTCTAAAAAGCTTTTTTTATTTAAAATGTTGAATATTCCGGTCAGAGAAAGATCTTTTCTGATTCCGTCGGAAATTGTAGCGCCGAAATTCGCCGATTTTGTTGCGCTTGCTGTTTTGTTAGCTAAGTCAGAAATAGCAATAGGGATTTGCTGGAAGTTGGGAGAATCTATATCCACATAGATCTTGGCGTCAACGTAATTGTCGAAAATCGGTAAGGTACAAAAACACCATATCAATGCTGAAATTAAATAGAATTTTTTCATTAGAGCGAACGTTACCTTTCGTGTATTTCACTTCGGTGATCTGATATCAATAACCGTCTCGATATTTTTTCAAATATCATCGTAATTCTTCCGAATGAAAACGGATGCCGATTTCGATATTCTTGTCCATAATCCAGTATGGCAATGGTGGAAAGGGACTTGATTTTTTTACTGCACGTAGAGCGGAATCGTCAAAATAACGGTTACCGGAACGTTTTTCGAAACCAACATATTCCAATGTTCCGCTGCGTGAAATTTTAACATCAATAATTGTTTCGATGTTTTCCTTGGGCATCAGAGCTTGCGGCATCGTCCAGTTTTTTTTAACTCTTGACCAGACAACTCCGATATATTCCTTTGTTTGCGCGTTGATTTCCGATTCTGATATTTTCGTCTGGCTTGCGGCCGAGGCGAGAGTTGATGTGTCAGGCTTATCACGATGGGTCTGTCTAATGGCACCGACAGCTTTTTCAATATTCAATTTACTAATTTCTTGATTTTTTGCCGGAGTAAAAACGTTGCTGGTAATTTTTCTTTTTATGATTACCGGATTTACTGCTTCGTTGGTTTTCAGGATATCTTTCAGCAAAGAAGAATTATTATTGGGCAGTACAACTTCGGAGCCCACAAGCTGTACGGAATACGCCGGTCCAAAGGTTAAATGCCTTGATGTTGTCGGTATGGAAACGAGAATAATGGTGATAACAAGCAGATGCACCGCCAGAGAAAGAAAGATCATTTTATGGAATTTGCCGTTGGCGCCGCGGTAGCCGTTGTTAAACGTCCGGGATGTCATCTTGTTTCCTCGGGTGGTTCAGTGATCATTCCTAGTTTATCGACACCGGCCTTGCGCACTTCCGCCATGACTTCCACAACAAACCCATAAGGGACATTTTTATCGGCGCGCAGATATACTTCCCGGTCGATTCTGTTGGAAAAAATTGCTTCGAGCTTGGGATTTAATTCTCCCAGCGTTAATTTGGTTTTGTTTAAGAATATTTCTTTAGCATCGGTGATAGTGAGCACCAGTTTTTCTTCGGTGACATCGACGCTTTT
Organism: Smithella sp. SCADC; assembly: GCA_000747625.2. Classification (GTDB taxonomy): domain Bacteria; phylum Desulfobacterota; class Syntrophia; order Syntrophales; family Smithellaceae; genus Smithella. Next base: position 3,300 of record JQDQ01000045.1, on the reverse strand, counting down.
TGATTTGACCCGCGGCAGGTTGACATCAATACCCATGGAAAGCATGGGCGCGGTAACCATAAAGATAATCAGCAGCACCAGCATAACATCAACTAAAGGTGTGACGTTAATTTCGGCCATAGGTTTATCTTGATTATTTCTTTTACGTAAACGGCGCATAACGAATAAGCTCGATATTTTTATTTATGAACAATATAACGCTCTACAATATTTAAAAATTCAGATGTAAAATTGTCCATTTCCTGAACTATATTTTTGGACTGAGTTAAAAAATAATTATAAAAAATAACGGCCGGTATTGCCGCGGCCAGTCCGGCGGCTGTAGCAATAAGAGCTTCCGAAATACCGGGAGCAACCACGGCAAGAGTCGCCGAACCACGGGCGCCGATTCCTTTAAAAGTATCCATGATTCCCCACACTGTGCCGAATAAGCCGATGAAGGGACTGGCGGAACCGGTCGTGGCCAAAAAACCCAAAGCGCTTTCCAGTTTGGTCATTTCCGTATTGCAGGCTTTGTTCATGGACCGTTCTATATTGTCCAGCGAAGAAAGACTGATTTCTTCGCTTCCTTGCGCCATTTCGCGCAATGGCTTGTTTATTTTTGTCAGTTCCGCGTAGCCGGCACGAAAGGCTTCGGCAGTAGTGGAAAAAGAATATTTTTTAGCCGCAGGTATTACGTCGGACAGCTTGCTGCTTTTCAAATACTCTGCGTTAAAATCCTCATTTTCTTTTTTAATTTTTCGATAATTTAGATATTTCAGGAAAATAATCGCCCACGAAATTATGGAAAAAATAAAGAGTAATAACAAAACAAATTTGACCACGAAACCGGCGTTGATAATCATGCTTAGAAGACTGCCGTTAAAGCTGCTTCCCAAGTCTAAAGAGCTTATATCTTTCACTTTTTTGTCTCCATAATGGAATTAAAATTCGAGTTGTAAACTAAAGTAAAAAGATAACATTGTCAATACATCTTTTTGTGTAAATTCCTTAATTGGTATTGACAAGTATTTATGACTATGTATAGTCGTAAGCATCTGTTAACGCTATTGGTATCTTCGTCGTATATTAACCACACGATAATTTTTATAAGGGGGAAACTTCAGTATGAACAAAGCGAGAGTTTCAACTCAAATTTTGTTGTATTTTCTGATGATGCTTCTGCTGATCAGCGGTTGCACCAATACAAGCGATGATTTTATTGTAGCTTCGTCAGCCCCGAATACTTACAGCATTTCAGGCACGGTAAGTGGAATTACTGGTGTAACAATCAATCTGACCGGTGCATCGACCACTTCTGTAAAGACTGATACGACCGGCGCTTTCAACATTACCGGGCTTGCCAGCGGAAAATATACAATAACGCCAGTTAAGGCAGGTTATATATTCACACCATCCAGCGTGGCCGTGACTGTCAGCGGAGGAACTGTTACTGTTCCTGATTTTGCAGCTACATCAAATAGTGCCGCGCGATACAGCATCTCCGGCACGGTAAGCGGAGCTGTGAAGTATCCTGTACTGGTAACACTCAGTGATGACGGTTCGGCTACTACCTGGACGGACGCAAACGGAAATTATACTTTTACAAACCTTGTAAATGGCAGTTATACCGTGACACCATCGCTGGCTGGTTATACGTTTGCTCTGGTCAGCGCAGCGGCAAATATTAGCGGATCAAATGTAACTGTTCCGAATTTTGTATCGACAGCTGATTCGATCACATATTCACAAACCGATATCGAGGGAATATGGAACATAAATATTCTGAGAAAAGGAACAGCCAGAAAAGAATGGGAGCGTTTCAGAATTTCGGTCGATAGCACTGGTGTTGCTAGCTGTATTTATCATGATAGCAGTACAAAAGTAATTTCTCTCATAGATACCCTGCCCGCCAATTTGGCGAGTGACGCAACCAGTTTTTACGTTCGTGCCGGAGCAACCGATTTTTCCACAGGTTCGGTGGTGGTGAAAATTGGTTCTGAAAAAATATCCTGCACTTATAGCCAAAGTACACATCAATTCACATCCTGTACGCGAGGTTTTTACGGCACCACTGCGGCGGCCCATCTTCAAAACGACACTGTTATAGAAGTGCTGGAAGCGACTTTATCCGCCGTTTTGCCCATTGGCGCAACCAGTTTTTTCATCAATGCCGGAACAAGTACCAATTTTCACGAAGGTGTGGTGGTGGTGCAAATTGAGGGTGAAAAAATATCCGGTACTTACGATCAAGCCACCCATCATTTCACTTCCTGCACGCGAGGTTTTAACGGCAGCACAGCAGTAGCCCATCTTCAAAACGTTGCGGTGACAGAGATACGGAATAACCCGACAGGAGAGACAGCTTGCCCGAGTTCGTTTAATTTAACATTGACGATGGCATCTAGTGTGGTAACACCAAGCGGTACTACTGCTGCAGATTTGGGTATTACTCATATGACGATGACATCCAGCAAAAATTTCATTGCCGGAACGAGCACGAGCACTGATTCCAGTTACCAATTGGCCGTCATGCAGAAAGAAATGAGAGGTATCCTATCCGCTGATTTGACGGTTGACGCAACAAGTTTTTCCGTCAATGCCGGAGCAAATTTTCCCACAGGTACGGTTGTGGTGCTAATTGGTGCAGAAAAAATATCCGGCACTTATAACCCGGCTACGCATCAATTCACTGCCTGCCTGCGAGGTTTTGATGGCACTACTGCGGGTAGCCATCTTCAGGACGCTGAAGTAGCTCTTGTATATTCGCTATTCGATGTGCAAAATAAAAACTTCGTTTATCATCAATTGCAGGTAGGCAAGATAAATCAATGGGAACGTGCCGCAGGACAGACTGATGCGGGCGGTGCAATAAGACTTACCAGTTTGACCTCTCCATCCGGTTCTGCTTCCGATATGCCGAAAGCGCTTGGTGTGACCTTTGTTTTAAATACCGCTACCGGGCGTGTTGATATGAGTGGAACAACCTACGAATCTTTCCAGGGATTCCTTTCGGACGACAAGAAGACAATCGTTGGAACATTTACAGATAATATTTCGGATCCGGCGGCAGTCGATATTGGACAAAACGACTATCATCTGATTGTTTTTCAGATGGATGATCAGACTTATCCTGCCGGTGCATTGCCCGACGGAACATACGTCGCTCATTTGCTGGGTATCGGCAGCCAGTTCGGCTGGGGCTATTTTACAAGTACAGTGGCCAGTGGAGCCATGACTTTTGGTCCCCCTACTACAGATAAAATATCCATTACTTTACCAACCTCCACCTCCGGCTCAATCAGTGCGTCAGGTGTAGTA
>JQDQ01000044.1 GCA_000747625.2 Smithella sp. SCADC | reverse complement strand
GATTATAAGGGCCAAATTCAATGTTACGTAGCCAAAAACATTCTCAGCGCAGAGGAATACTTCGTTTTTAAGAAACTGGATATCGGCGATATTATTTATATTTCCGGGAAACTCTTTCGCACAAAGACCGGAGAATTAACTATCGAAGCTCAGAATTTACGCCTGCTTTCCAAGTCCATACGCCCCCTGCCGGAAAAGTGGCATGGTCTTACTGATATCGAAACAAGATACCGCCAGAGATATCTTGATTTAATTGCCAATCCCAAAGTCAAAGAAATCTTTTACAGACGCAGCCGTATTATTCAGCTTATTCGTCAATATATGGACAAGCATGATTTTCTGGAAGTGGAAACACCGATGATGCAGCCGCGCGCCGGTGGCGCAGTGGCCCGTCCTTTTAAAACCCATCATAATGCGCTCAACATGGATTTTTATCTGCGGATCGCCCCGGAACTTTATTTAAAACGTCTGGTTACCGGAGGGCTGGAAAGAGTTTATGAAATCAATCGCAGCTTCCGCAATGAGGGGATTGATTCCTTTCATAACCCGGAATTTACCATGATGGAGTTTTACTGGGGTTACGCTAATTATGAAGACTTGATGTCTTTTACGGAAGAGTTATTCAGTTTTATCGCTAGAGATATTTTCGAGGAGATCAAGTTCACCTATCAGGGCATGGAAATTGACTTGACACCGCCCTGGAAGCGGCTCTCCGTTAAGGATGCACTTTTACAAATGGCCGGAATGGAACCAGCAGACCTGACTGACCCAACCAGAGCTATTGATTTTGCCCGGAAGGCCGGCTGCGATGTCAAAGAAACCGACCCGCTCGGGAAAATTCACATGGCCATTTTCGACGAAGTGGTCGAAAAGAAGCTTATCCAGCCGACATTTGTGACCGATTATCCTGTTGCGGTGTCCCCCCTGTCCCGCAGATCCAACACCGATCCGGAACTTGTTGACCGCTTTGAACTCTACATTTCCGGCCGGGAAATTGCCAATGCCTTTTCGGAATTAAACGATCCTGCCGATCAGAGAGAAAGATTTCTGCAGCAATTACATGAAAGGGAAGCTGGCGATGACGAAGCTCACGAAATGGATGAAGATTATATTCGAACATTGGAATATGCTATGCCGCCGACAGCCGGTGAAGGTATCGGCATTGACCGCCTTGTAATGCTTTTTACCGATTCAGCCTCTATCAGAGAAGTCATTTTATTCCCGCTCCTGAGAACTAAACAGGAATAAAATAGGAATATTAACTAATATTTTCTAAAAATAATATTGGTTTCGAATACAGGACATAATATTTTGATACCTTATGAACTTTTTATAAGCAGGCGTTATTTAAGCGCCAAGCGCAAACAAATATTTGTTTCGATTATTACATTTATATCGATCTTTGGTATTTTTTTAGGTGTAGCGGCTTTGATTATTGTTTTGGCGGTTATGAATGGATTTGAAGAGGACTTGCGCACAAAGATTTTGGGAATTAAATCTCACATCGAATTAACGACCGATATGACCGGTCCCATGAAAGATTATCAAAACGTTCGGGAACGGATTGCTGATGTAGAAGGAGTTGTTGCTTCTACTCCGTTTATTTACAGCCAGGCGATGATCCGTAATGGTAATGGCGTTACCGGTGTGGTTATCCGTGCTTTGGATACCCAAAGTGCTTTTAAAGTGATCAATCTTGGAAAAATAAAAGAAGGTAATGTTGAGTATCTCAATAAAATCCCGCAAGAGATTTCCCCGAACTACAAAAACGAAAAGGTGCCTCTTGAAGGAATTATAATAGGCAAAGAAATGGCCCGCAATATGGGGATTTTTCTTTATGATCCTATAACCATTATTTCGCCGGTGAGTATTTCCACTCCGATGGGAATGGTGCCGCGCATGAAAAAATTTATTGTTGTCGGTATTTTTGAATCCGGATTCTATGAATACGATTCCACGCTGGCCTATTTATCTTTAAAAAGCTGTCAGGATTTTTTGCAAATGGGCGATACTGTTACGGGAATTGATATTAAAGTCAACGATATTTACAAGGCCGATAGTATTGCAAGGAATGTTCAAAGTAAACTGGGTTTTCCCTTTTGGACGCAAAACTGGATGCAGATGAATAAGAACTTTTTTTCCGCTTTAAAACTGGAGAAACGCGTCATGTTCATTATTCTGAGCCTGATAGTTCTTGTTGCCGCTTTTAATATAATCAGTGCGTTGATAATGATTGTTATGGAAAAAAGTAAAGATATCGCCATTTTGAAATCAATGGGGGCAACTTCCCGCAGCATTATGAAAATATTTATTTATCAGGGTCTGATTATTGGCGTTATCGGTACGACTCTGGGATGCATTGCCGGAGTAACCATAGCTTTAAATATCCAAAAAGTATCACTTTTTGTGGAAAAAATTTTCCATTTCAAAATTTTACCCGGCGATGTTTATTACTTAAGTGAGCTTCCGTCTAAGGTTAATTATGGCGACGTTGCTATCATTGTTGCCGGTACGCTGCTTATTTGTTTCTTGTCAACAATTTATCCTTCTTTAAGGGCTTCGAAATCAGATCCCGCTGAATCATTAAGATACGAATAAAATTAAGATAGCGAATATAAAATATGATTATTCTGGAAAATTTGTCAAAAACATTTATTAAAGACGGCAATAGAATTGAAGTCTTACGCGGTCTTAATTTGGAAATTAAAAAAGGTGAATCCCTGGCGATTCTTGGTGCTTCCGGTGCCGGCAAAAGTACACTAATTCATATTCTGGGCATATTGGATCACCCTACGGAAGGTTGCCTTTCCATTAACGGCATAAATGTTTTTGAATGGGTAGAGAAGAAAAAGGCTCATTTTCGCAATTCGACAATCGGGTTTGTTTTTCAATTTAATAATTTACTTCCTGAATTCAATGCCTTGGAAAACGCCATGATGCCGGCTTTAATCAGCGGAATGTCCAGGAAACAAGCGTCAGAAAAAGCTTGCAAATTGCTCGGTGAAGTTGGATTAGAACATAGAATAAAACACAAACCTGGAGAATTGTCGGGCGGTGAACAGCAGCGCGTGGCTATCGCCCGTGCATTAGTAATGGAGCCGGAAATATTGCTTGTTGATGAACCAACGGGAAATCTTGACACGGAAACAGGAAAAAAGATAGAAGACATTTTGGTTAATTTAAATACAACAAAAAAAATTACACTTGTCGCTGTGACTCATAACAATTTGTTGGCAGAAAGGATGTCCAACAGGATTTTCCTTCGTGATGGGAGAATTTATGACTATAAATAAAATTGTTTTTCAAAAATATTTGTTTTTTTTGCTTTTAATTCTTTTCTTTGTTCCTTCGGTGTATTCTGAGGAATTAAAGAAAATCAGCGTACTGCCTTTTGAAGTTTACAGCAGTGGCAATAGCGCGGCGATCAAAGAATCTTTATATAAAAGTTTGAACGAAGAATTGAAAAAAGAAAAACTTATTCAAATAATTCCGTCAGATGCCTTTCTTCAGAGCACTGTCAAAATTGACGAAAAACAGGCAATTAAATATGGGAAATCTGCCGGCGCTGATTTTGTGATTATCGGCAGCTTGACCCAACTGGGTGAAACTTTAAATATTGATGCCAAAATAGTTGATGTAAATATGGCCTATATTTTGTCTACCGCTTCCGCTCAAGGCAAAGGATTAGCCAATCTTGATATGATCGTTGCGCAATTAAAAACCGAAATTCTTGTTCGCACCGGACTGGTTCAAAAAATAGCCAGGATTGAAATTAAAGGTAACCGGAAAATCGACGCTTCCGCGATCATTGCGCCAATCAAAAGTAAAGCCGGCAGTAATTTTTCCGAAGCGGATGTGGCCTCTGACATAAAAACAATTTTCAAAATGGGTTTTTTCCTGGACGTAACCGCTGAGTCGGCGTCAACATCAGAAGGGAAAGTAATCACTTTTGTTGTGCAGGAAAAAGGATTGATTTCAGAAATTCGGATTAACGGGAATAAAGCCTTAAGTAAAGATGATATTCAGGAAGTCCTGACAATTAAGACCAGACAGAATTTGAATCAGGAAAAGATTAAAGAGGATGTGGAAAAAATAAAAACCCTTTATGATAGTAAAGGTTATTACAATGCCGAAATAAAAGATACGGTGGAACGGGACGGAGAAAAAGACTTTCGTGTAATTTTGGATATCAAAGAAAACGACAGGCTCTACGTTAAATCGATCACTTTTGAAGGTAACGAAGCCTACTCTTCCAAAGAGCTCAAAAACATGATGAGTACCTCAGAGGCCGGCCTTTTTCGCTTCATCACTGATTCCGGTCTGCTAAAACGCGATCAACTTAAACAAGACATCGGTAAATTGACGACTTATTATTTCAATAATGGATTTATCAATGCTCAGATCGGCGAGCCGGAAATAACTATCGATAAAAAAGGAATTTACATAAAAATTAAAGTTAAAGAAGGCAAAAGGTTTAAAATCGATAAAGTGGAAATTTCCGGTGATTTACTGGAAAAACCCAAAGAGGAATTATTGCGGTCTTTGAAAGTAAAAAAAGGTGATAATTATAACCGCGAAGCAATCATGAAGGACATTGATTTCCTAACCCAGTCCTGTAATGATGAAGGTTATGCCAATGCCGATATTAATCCCAAAATTAATACCAGAGAAAATGAACAATTAGCTGATGTGGATTATCAGATAATTAAAGGTGATCTGGTTTTTATAAATCATATTAATATCTCCGGTAATAACATAACGCGTGACAAGGTTATCCGGCGTCAGTTAGACATCGTAGAAGGTGATTTGTATTCCAGCAGTAAATTAAGAACTAGTTACAGTAATCTAAACCGGTTGCGCTATTTTGAAGAAGTGGATTTTCAAACAGAAAAGGGTCCCGATAAAAAGAAAATGGACGTCAATATCCGGGTCAAGGAAAAAGGTACCGGTATGGTCATGGTCGGCGCCGGTTACAGTGCCGCTGACCAGGCCGTTGTTATGGCGCAGATTACCCAGCAGAATTTTCTTGGCTACGGCCAGATTTTAAGTTTAAAAGCGTCTTTAGGTTCCACTACCAATAATATTGATTTATCTTTCACAGAACCATGGCTTTTTGATATACCTCTCTGGTGTAAAGCCGATATCTGGAAATATAAAAAAGAATATGATTCTTATACACTAGACACTCGGGGAGCCGGTCTTACTTTGGGGTATCCCCTTTTCGGAAAGATAGTAGGTTATTTAGGTTATAAACTTACAGCCGATGATATTGATGATGTTTTGCCTACAGCTCCCTATCAAATTATAGTTCAAGAAGGTCAAACAATTACCAGTGCTGTGACATTATCTTTAATTCGCGACACCACGAATGATTATATCTTCCCGTCTAAAGGAACAAAAACCAGTGTTTCAGTTACACAGGCGGGGGGAATATTACAAGGGGACACCAGTTATACGCAATATGGCGCAAGCGAATTTATGTATTTCCCGTTTCCCTTGGATATTGTTTTGGGATTGAAGGGCCGGATAGGTTATATTCAGGGTCACGATGGGATAGAAATTCCCATTTTCGACAGGTACGTCTTGGGTGGTATTAATTCTCTGCGTGGTTTTCGCTACATCGGTCCTACTTATGCGGGAACGAGCGATGTAATTGGCGGTAATACCATGTTAGTATTTAACGCCGAGATAGTCTTTCCTTTTATTAAAGATGCGGGTATGAAAGGCGTTATTTTTTACGATGCCGGCAATTCCTGGAATGACGATTACGACATAGGTGATTTACGCCAGTCTGTAGGCTTAGGTCTGCGCTGGTATTCACCGATCGGTCCCTTAAGGCTTGAATACGGTCGTATAATTAACCGCCGAGGACTGAATGATGATTCCGACGGGCGTTGGGAATTTACTATCGGCATGCCCATGTAAAAAGTGAAAGGTGAAAAGTAAAAAGTAAAGAAAGAAAATTAAAATTGTTTAGTATAAATAAATTAAGAGAGGAGATTTTAAATGAAAAAGAATATTTACCTGGTGGCGGGAATTATTTTTGCGTTTTTTGTCTGTAGTGCCAGTTCTTTTGCTGTTGATAAAATTGGATTTATTAACCTGCAGGAAATAATGCAAAATTCCAATGCCGGCAAAAAGGCTGCGGATGATTTCAAAAAATATTATGATAAAGAAACTCAGGAAATCAAAACAGCGGAAAAAGAATTGAAGAAAATGAAAGAGGAACTGGATAAACAGGGTTCAATCATGACGCAAAGTTCGCAGAAAGAAAAAGAATCTGCTTATCAAAAGAAATTGCGTGATTATCAATTGCTGGTCAATGATACAAATGAAGAACTTAAAAAGCGTGATCAGGAAATGACTCAAAAACTGATGCCGGGAATAATGAAAATTGTTCGCACTATCGCTGAAAAAGAAAAATATACGCTGGTTATTGACGTGGCGACTCTACCGATACCCTATTTTGCGAAGGAAAACGACTTTAGCAAAAAGGTTATTGACGAATTCAATAAAGCTAAATAACGGGATAATCTTCATTCAATGAAAATGACGCTTGCAGAGATAGCAGTGTTTCTTGGCGGCACTGTCGTTGGAGCGGATAATACAGTTATAGAAAATATCCGTTCCATTGAAGAAGCAAATGAAGGTGATATTACCTTTATAGCCAACAAGAAGTATTTGAAAAAGTTGAAGCTGACTAAAGCGTCGGCTGTTCTTGTCCCGCCGCAGACGGCTGCGGATGGCAGGAATTTGATTGTTGTCGCCGACCCTTATGTAGCTTTGGGGAAATTATTAACTCTTTTTTATCCATTAGAGCATGGCGGCAACGGTGTAAGCCCGGACGCTTATATTGAAGAAGGTGCTGTTGTATCTCCTGAAGCAGTGGTTTTCCCCCGCGTTTTTATCGGTAAAGGGGCAACGATCGGCAAAGGCTCTGTTGTTTACCCCGGTGTTTTTGTGGGCCGGAATGTTTCTATTGGCGAAAATTCAATATTATATGCCAATGTTACCGTTTATCACTCCTGTATTATCGGCAACGGTGTAATTTTGCATTCCGGAGTTGTTATTGGCGCCGATGGATTCGGTTTTGCATCTCCGGGCAAAAGCAATATCAAGATTCCGCAGATAGGTTTTGTGCAAATTGATGATGATGTGGAAATCGGCGCCAATACTACTGTTGATCGTGCCACGCTTGGAAAAACATGGATTCAGCGCAATGTTAAAATTGATAACCTTGTTCAAATTGCCCATAATGTTGTTATTGGTGAAAATTCCGTCATTACCGCTCAGGTCGGCATTTCCGGAAGCACCAAACTGGGTAAAAGCGTAATGGTTGGCGGACAATCAGGAATGGTCGGACATATAGATATAGGAGACAATGTAATGATAGCGGCTGATTCCAAAATTCATAAAAATATCAAAGCAGGTGAAATTGTCGGCGGGAAACCGCATATGCCCTATAAGGAATTTCTGCAAGTAGAAGCCTGCCAGGCAAAACTTCCCGAAATGAGAGCAACAATTAAGGATCTTGTGAAAAAGGTTGATGAACTACTGAAAAAATAGTTTTTCTGAAAGAAGGTTAAATAAATGAAGATTCATCCCACAGCTATTATTTCTCCTGACGCGAACCTGGAAGAAGGAGTGGAAATAGGTCCTTATGCAGTAATTGGCTCCGATGTTAAGATTGGAAAAAACACGATCATAGGACCTCATACAGTGATAGATGATTTCACTCATATCGGTGAGAACTGTCATATTTTTCAGTTTTGTTCCATTGGAGCTCCACCTCAGGATTTGAAATTCGGCGGAGAAAAAACCCGCGTGGTTATCGGCAATTTTAATACCATCAGGGAATTTGTGACAATTCACCGCTCTACGACAGCGGACATCGGTGTGACGATCATTGGCGATCACAACCTGATTATGGCTTATGCTCATGTTGCCCATAACTGTAAATTAGGTGATAACATTGTCATGTCCAATGCGGCAACTTTAGCCGGACACATTCATATTGAAGATTATGCCATTATCAGCGGCCTGACAGGAGTGCATCAGTTCTGCCGTATCGGCGCACACTGCATGATAGGGGGATGTTCGGCCGTTGTTAAAGACGTTCCTCCTTATACTATTGCCCAGGGAAACCACGCCAAGCTTTTTGGTTTGAATTCGATAGGTTTAAAAAGAAGAAATTTTTCCGAAAAAACTATTAAAGCTATCAACGAGGCTTATCGCATTATTTTTCGTTCCCAACTGCTGCTGGCAGACGCGATAAAAAAGGCTGAAACTGAAGTGGAAGATATTCCGGAAGTAAATCATTTTATAAAGTTCATCAAAGAATCAACAAGAGGCGTTTGCCGCTAAACAAGAATATGAAAAAAAAGAAAATAAAAGTCGGTGTTGCCGGGATCGGCCATTTAGGCAATTATCATCTGCAGAAATACCCGAAATTGGAAAATTGTGAAATTACGGCTGTGGCTGATATGTCTGCAGATCGCGCTCAGAAGGCGGCTGAGGTTTATCAATGCTCCGCGTTTGCCGATTATCGAGATATGATCGGCAAAGTTGACGCCGTGAGCATCGCAGTTCCTACAAGTGAGCATTACAGTGTTGCCAGGGATTTTCTGGCGGCGGGCGTGGATGTTCTGATAGAAAAACCCATTTGCACAACATTGGAAGAAGCCGATGAATTAATTGAACTGGCGCAGAAAAAAAAACTTATTCTGCAAGTTGGCTTTGTCGAGAGATTCAATCCCGCAATCATGGCTTTGGAAAAGGTCATCAAAAAACCTCTCTTCATTGAATCACACAGGTTACACCCTTTCTTCGAGCGCGGCATAGATGTTGATGTCATTTTGGATTTGATGATTCACGATCTTGACATTATGGTAAAATTTGTAAATTCTCCGGTCACCGGGGTGGAAGCGGTTGGTGTTGCTATTCTTTCCGATAAAATTGATATTGCCAACGCGCGGATTTCTTTTGCCGGCGGCTGTATTGCCAATGTTACGGCCAGCCGTATCAGCGGCAAAACGATGCAGAAGATACGTTTTTTCGGAATAGAAGGATATCATTCGGTGGATTGTCAGAAAAGGGAGATTTTATCTTTAGGAAAAGGAGAAAATAATGAGACCGGTCAACTTCAAAAAATACAAAATAATATAGAAGTTGGCAGCCATGATCCGCTGGAAGAAGAAATTCGTTCCTTCGTTATTGATGTGACTAATCGTTCCCAACCACTTATTTCCGGTGAAGATGCGCGTAAGTCTCTGGCGTTGACCATGATATATTAAAAAAGATGAAAGTTGCCGAGGAACTATTAAAATGATTCCAATGGTGGATTTAAAAAGACAATATCATAATCTAAAAAAAGAAATTGACGCCGCGATCGGCGATGTTTTAGAAGAAACACGTTTTATTCTCGGCCCTAATGTCAGCGCTCTGGAAGAAGAAGTTGCCGCCTATCATGATCTGCCTTATGCTGTCGGAGTCGCCAACGGTACCGATGCGTTACTTCTTGCGTTGCGGGCCTGCGGCATTGAAGCCGGAGACGAAGTGATTACCACGACTTTTACCTTTATTGCCACGGCGGAAGTAAT
>JQDQ01000043.1 GCA_000747625.2 Smithella sp. SCADC | reverse complement strand
GCCGATTTCTAAAAGCGGCTTGGGCATATTTTCAGTCAGCGGCCGGAGTCTCGTCCCCAGCCCCGCCCCTAAAATAAATGCCGTGGTAACAGGTTTATTTTTCATATTTTTTTACATCGTAAAATAAAAACAATCTTTTAAATTTTTTCTGTCATTACCCGGCTTGATCGGGTAATCCAGTATTATTAACTAAGTCCTGGATTCCCACATGCGAGACTGTATCGCAATAATAGATATAGTCATTTAATGTTCTCCGCTGGCGGAGGTGTCACGCAGTGACGGAGGTGGATAAAATTCACGTAATACGTAACTGGCCAATATTACGTATGTTCTGTTCTAAAAACTTCCACCCCTTACCCCCGCCAGCGGGGGACATTACTCATTACGCATAACCACTATTTGCAATTACGACACAGTCTCTACGCGAAGGAATGACAGACTTAAGGACTTTTCACGGAGTCGCTTTCTTGCCATACTCCGGGTCAATCTTCACTAAAGCCGCTACAATAAATCCCGGAATGGTCGTGATCAAAATCCAGATGAAGAAATTCTGATAGCCCAGCATTTCCTGAATCCAGCCGCTGCCCATCGCGGGAATCATCATACCCAGCGCCATAATTCCCGTGCCTATGGCGTAAAAGACAGTTTTATATTCACCTTGCGAAACCATGATCATATAAATCGTGTAGGCGGTAAAGCCGAAGCCATAACCGAATTTTTCAATTGCCACGGCGGAACCGACCAGCCATAAGCTCTCCGGCTGATAGTGAGACAGATAGACAAAAATCAAATCCGGCAGGTGCATAATTAAAACCATCGGCCACAGCCAGAATTTTAAACCTTTCTTATAAATGACGAAACCACCCAGAAGCCCGCCCAGCATCAGCGCTATGACACCGGCCGTGCCGTAAATGATGCCAACATCCGCCGTCGTTAAATCCAGACCGCCTTTAGTGCGCGCGTCAAGCAAAAACGGCACGACCATTTTAGTGAGTTGCGCCTCGGCAAAACGGTAAAATAAAAAGAAGCTGATGATGATAAGAATATCCTTGCGCCGGAAAAACAGGGTCAAAACGCGGAAATATTCCGCCAAAAAATTTTTCGATTTATCCCATGGCGCGCTGATATCCTCGGCAGGCTTCGGCAGTGCGAAAAAGTGATAAATGAAAAATGCAAGAAAAACAGCCGCGACACCGATAAAAGAAAGAGACCAGGCGCTCACTGCCGGATAGCCGTAATTTTCCAGCGTTCCGGCCATAAATACCAGACCGCCTTCGGTCGCAATAGTGGCAATACGATAAAAAATAACGCGCACACCGACAAACGCCGCCTGCTGCGGCGTATCGAGTCCCAGCATATAGAAACCATCCGCAGCTATATCATGCGTGGCGGAACAAAAAGCCATAATCCAAAAAATGGCCAAAGAGTAGCGCACAAAATCAGCCGCGGGCAGAGTCAAGGCAACGCAGGCCAGTGACGCGCCGATGGCCAGTTGCATTGCCAGTATCCAGAAACGCTTGGTGCGGAAAATATCAACAAACGGGCTCCAGAGAGGTTTGATTACCCATGGGATATAAAGCCAACTCGTATAGAAAGCTATTTCCGTATTGGAGAGTCCCATATCTTTGTAAAGTACAACGCTGACCGTCATGGCAATCACGTAAGGAATGCCTTCGGCAAGATAGAGGGAAGGAACCCATGTCCAGGGGTTCCGGCTCGTATTCTTCGCTGTTTGTGTTCTTGTTTCGGACATTACTTTTCTCTTTTATAAATTATTTGTCACTTCGACCGAAGGGAGAAGTCTTAATATTAAAGTGCCACGCCATCTGAGAGATGTTCACAATGACATCGTTTTAAGATTCCTCACATGCGTTCGGAATGACAATTTCTTCCATGGCGACACATTTACCATGCCGGATGACAAAAAATAATCATTCATAAAGTTTCTGTACTTCAGCGCCGGTGAAGTAGTGCGTTAGTATTTCTTCCGCTTTAAATCCTTTGGACGCCATCACCGCCGCGCCAATCTGGCACAGGCCTACACCGTGACCCCAGCCGCCGCCCTGCAAAATAAAACGGCTTATTTCTCCGGCTGCCGTTCGCTCCACCGATACTATAAAAGCACTGCTTAAAAGATGACTGGGTGAGAGCCAGCGGCGGATTTCCAGTTCCTTGCCGACGATCATGGTTTTTTTCGAGCCTTCAATTTTCAGTTTATAGATTCTTCCCGACGGACCGCGTTCCAGAGGAGTAAGGTTTTTTAATTCACCAAAGTCAATCCCTGATTTTTTCTGGATTATTTCCTCCAGGTCTTTTCTTGTATAGATTGCCTGCCAGCGATAGAAATTCAGTGTTTCCTGATCAAACGGTGGCAGAATATTTTTCAATAATTCCTTGTCAGTTGTATCGCAAAAACCCTGCGGTCTGCCCCTCAGCCATTTTTCCGCATCCGCTTCCGAGCAAACAGGCGGATGCTGCTCAGCATCATCGCTTATGTTTTTCAAATATCCCGGATTTATACCCTCCCAGGCAGTCGCAAAAATTTCCGTCTGACCGCCGCAGGATTTGTAATAGCGGGCATCACAGATTTCTCCGCTATAAGTCAGAAACATCCCCCGTGTTTGCTTTATCGCTTGACGAACATTTTCGGAAATAATTCTGGTTATTCCCTGATAGCGCTGGCAGTGATCGTCGGCGCATACATCAAATCCTTCGTGATCGTTGACATCCTGCCAGACGACAATTTCATTTTCGTTTCTCAATTGTGTCGAAGACCTGGCAGATTTTTTTTTATCAAGCATACTCACCAGCCAGCTACGGGCAACAATTGCCTGAGCTTTTAAAAATTCCAGCGGTGCTTCAGCGGACATCTCCGAGGAAATAACGCTTTCCAGATAATCTTCCAGATGAATTTTGTTGATGAGATTAAAAGTGGATTCGGAAACGGTCGACAATAGCAAATTGCCGCGAAACGATTGCTCCTGCGTTCGTTGCCAGTGGAAATCAATGCCGATTTTCACATCGGACACGGTAAAAAAAGCGCCACTTTCCGGCCTCAACAGAATTTCCTTCTGCCGGAATATTTCTTTGCCTTCAGAATCTCTGAACACAATCTGACCGCTATCGGCGATAACGGCAAACCTGCCTTCCAGAGTGCGGTCATCAGTCAAAAAGTACCGCCCGTTAAAGGCTATGCGCGCCTCATTGTAATTCTGCAGCAGGGCGACCTTAATTTCAGGTTCACTGTTAATCATGGTTAGTTTTTAAGAATAAAAGCAAAATAAGTCAAGGAAGTTATCCTCCGGTAAATTGCAGAAAACAACAAATTAATACTTGAATATCAATATTTTATCATGTATGACTCTCATAAATCATAAATTGGATGGCTTATGGCGCATATCTGGCCAATTGGAGGAGGAAAAGGAGGTTCAGGGAAGAGTTTCTTAACCAGTTCCCTGGGACGTCTTTTAGCAAAAGCGGGCAGGAAAACTCTGCTGATTGATCTCGATCTGGGTGCGGCAAACCTGCATACGATGGTTGACGTCCCTTATCCGGAGAAATGTTTTTCCGATTTTATCACAAAAAAAATAAGCTTATTGGAAGACACTGTTCTGGCAACTCCTTTCCCCAATCTCTTTTTGATCAGCGGCGCTCACGATAGCCTGGATATAGCCAACCTTAAACTCAAATACGAATATATTATTCTGGATCTGGGAGCCGGGACCGCCTTTAACACTCTTGATTTTTTTCTGGCCTCCCGAAACGGCATATTCATCACCACGCCGGAGCCGACTTCCATTGAAAATGTATACCGGCTGATGCGCGCCATATATCTGCGCCGTATCCGCCATTATTTTTCCACGGCCGATTTCAAGATGCTGGAAAAGAAAGTTCGAGAACACCTTGGCGATGACTCTATCAACAAACCCGAAAATATCGTTTCCGTTGTCCGGAAAGAATACCCCGAAAAATTCGCACTGATCAAAAAGGATTTCAACTCTTTCAGCTTCAAACTTATTCTGAACCAATTGCGTAAGCAGGACAATGTGGATCTTGGTTTACAGATATGCAAAATTATCAAAAAGCATCTGGGCATCAGCGTTGATTTTGCCGGTAACATCGCCTACGACGAGCATGTCCACGACGCCATTTGCCAGCGGGTATGTTTTCTGGACCGTTATCCTCACACTCGTGCCGCCAATGACTTGCGCGAGCTGAATAGAAAAATGAGTAATTCCTTCGGCGAACAATTGATTCTTAACTATCTTTAAAATTTACCAGTTTGAGGGCGTAAATGGAAAAAGATTTCGCACAATTGAATTATTACGAAATGCTGGATATTAAAACGAACGCGACAGCCCTGGAAATTCGCGCAGCTTACAATTCCGCATTACAGATGTATCAGTCCAATTCGCTGGTCAGTTATTCCTTTTTTTCGCAGAAAGAAAGAAAAGAAATACTCGCTTATCTGGAAAAAGCTTACTTCACGCTCATCAATGAAAAAGAAAGAGAACTCTACGATAATGAACTTATCAAGGATGGGATTATAACTCCCACGGAAAGAGGCCCGGCAGCTAAAGGACCTGTCAGTATTTTCGATTTTAACCGGCAGAAGGATACCTCCGGCATTCGTAAGGCTCATACTTCTGAATTAAAAACAAAAATTTCCCAAAATCAGCGCATCAGAGAAATCATTTCCCGGCAGGAGATCAGGGGCGCCGACCTTAAGGAAATACGAAGCGAACTGGGCGTTGCCGTTGAAACAATTCATCAGCAAACAAAAATACGCCTCGATTATCTGCACTGGATAGAGGATGATCAAATAGAAAAATTGCCCGCGGCTGTTTTTCTCAAAGGTTTCATTAAATCCTATTTAAAATGCCTCTGTATAGAACCGCTGGATGAAGTCAGCGCCCGTTACATTAATTCTCTGGAAAGCAAAAATTAGCTTGACAGGTCAAACCGTTGATGCGAATTATTTAGATGATTTTATAAGGAGTATTAATGAAAAAATTATCAGCATACTTATTGTTGTTGAGTTTGATTATAATTTTTTTATCCGCCTGCGGTTCCAGTGACGATACACCACCGGTTACGCCATCGCCACCTTCTATATTGGGTGTGCAACTGAGAGCCGAAGCCGGAGATGGGCGAGTCACTCTTTACTGGCCGTGGGTAAATGGTGCCAACACCTACAAGCTTTACTACAGTTCTTCCCTCCCTTTAACAAAAGCCTCTGGAACACCGATTACCGGTTTGATCAGCGCACCCTATACAGTAGGTATCCATACGGGAGAAGTTCTCAATAACGGGACAACTTACTATTTTGCCTTCTCGGCTGTAAATACCTCTACTGGCGAAAGCGACTTGTCAGATATAATTCCAGCTACGCCGCAAAGTTCACCCATTCCGCCTGAATTTCCCAAGAATGTCCGCGCCAATGCGGGAGACGGAAAGGTTACCGTCACATGGACTCCTGTGGTCGGTGCCGATCATTACACCCTTTATTGTATGTGGCTTTCTGGAGCATTTAGCGTTTCAATTGGCGGAATTACCATTCCAGAACAAGCCACTAACTCGAAAGTTGTGGACTTGATGACCTGGATTACCGGAACAGGCGCCGGTACAACTACCGGACTTACAAACGGAATACTTTATAGCTTCTCCTTAATGGCCGAAACTGCTGAGACAGGTCATTCAGCAGTTGTTTCGGCTACACCGAGCACCACCACCGGCACAATCGGACCCGTATCAGATGGAGCTGTGGTCGCAAGCCTCTCTGCAAAAACAGGAATTTCACACCAAGTCACCATCACTTGGGTTCCTTTGGTCAGCGCAACCGCTAACACCTCCTACAATATTTATTACTACCCGACGGCTGATGGCTCTACTGTAAATGACAAAAAAATCCCGGGGGCTACTAGCCCGTGGTCGGTGAGCGGGCTGATAGATGGAATATCTTATTCCTTCTACTTAACGTCCGGCACTGCGAGCAGCATATCTTTCGCAGCGTTGGCTACACCGAGCACAACCCCGCCACCAATGGCCCCCGTCCTCGAACCTCCAACATTAGTAGACTCTACTGTAACTCTCACATGGAATGTAGTAACCGCCACACCGGACGTTACCTCTTACTATGTATACGTCGGTACGGCCCAAGGTGTTACCAAGAATACCGGAGCACCGTCCTTGGTATCGGATCTCACACCTCCCTTGACTACGGATGCCACTCTGCCAACTGGCACGTACTATATAGTCGTAACGGCGGTAAATGACAACGGCGAGAGCACGGAATCGAATGAAGTATCCGTGACGGTTCCTTGACATATTATAACTAAGCACATGGTTTTAAAAAGGGGCTTCCAAGCCCCTTCTTCTTGCGTGGAGAGAATCTCCACACAGCATCCATAACTAATTGAATCAAATTCAAATTCATGTTAAACGCGTAGTGTAATGTTTCAGTAATAGCTTCACAATGTTGTCATTTCGAGCATAGCGAGAAATCTTAGTAATTTTAAAATATTAAAAGATATCTCCCTTCGGTCGATATGACAAAGCATTCATGAAACACAACACTAATGTAATTTGATGGTCAGCGGAGTGAACAATAAATGAGTGTTTTTGAATACGTAGCACTGGATGAAAAGGGCCGGCAGCGCAAAGGTTTTATTGATGCGCCGGGTGTGGCTGCGGCGCGACAGAAACTGCGTGAAGAAAACGTTTATCCCGTCGAAATCAATCAGGCGGAGAACAAAAAAGGAAACGCATTATCGGAAATTATAAAGTTCAACATCTGGCAACGGGTTTCCGCCGGCGACGTTTCCATATTTACCCGTCAGTTATCAACTCTATTAGGCGCCGGGATGCCGCTGGTGCCTTCTCTCACGATCCTGATGAAACAGACCAATAATCCTCTTTTAAGAAAATCACTGGCACAAATCCGCGAACAGGTTAATGAAGGCAAAAGCCTGACGGAGGGTATGTCCAACTTCCCTCAAATTTTCCCGCCTTTTTACTTAAATATGGTCAGGGCCGGAGAAGCATCGGGCACCATCAATCTGGTTCTGGAGCGCCTTGCCGACTTCAGTGAAAATCAGCAGGCATTGATGAGCAAAATCCGCTCTGCACTTGCCTATCCTTTTATTATGTTTTTTATCGGAAGCGCCGTTATTTTGCTGTTGATGACTTTTGTCGTACCCAAAATTACCGGCATTTTCACCGATATGCACCAAACCCTGCCGCTGATCACAATTATTTTAATTGCCGTCAGTAATTTTTTGAAATCTTTCTGGTGGCTTATTTTGATAATTTTCGCCGCCTCGATAGCCGCTTTCAGATATACGACAAACGGTACGGAAAAAGGCAAGCGCCTGTGGGATAATGTTAAGCTGAAAGCTCCGGTCTTTGGCCAGATCAATCGAAAAATCGCCATTGCCCGTTTTTCCCGCACACTGGCCACTTTGCTGCAAAGCGGCGTCCCGCTTCTTCAGTCCATGGAAATAGTCCGCAACGTCGTGAATAATATTATTATCGGCGAGGCAATCCGTAAAGCAGGCAAAGACGTGGAGGAAGGCAAAGAGCTCTCCTCTCCCCTGACGCAAAGCGGCATATTCCCTCCCATGGTGACTGAAATGATTGCCGTGGGAGAGCAAAGCGGCACGCTGGAGGCAATGCTCAACCGTATTGCCACGACTTATGAAACAGAAGCTCAGGCAGATATAATGGTTATGACTTCTCTTTTGGAACCGTTAATGATACTGGTAATGGGGTTTGTTGTCGGATTTATTGTTGTTTCCATTTTGTTGCCGATATTTGAAATGAACCAGTTGGTCCGATGAAGACTTTGTAAAACACCCTATATGTTTTACGTGTCCCCCGCTGGCGGGGGATAAAGGGGGTGGAAGAGTGAAAAGCAGAGGATTAAAGGATTGGATATCCACCTCCGTCCCGATGCTTCATCGGGACACCTCCGCCAGCGGAGGACAGAAAATAACAAAAAAAACAGGGGTTAATTATGAAAAAACTTGAGCAAAAGAAAAACAGGCAGGCGGGTTTTACCTTAATAGAATTGATGGTGGTTATTATCATTTTAGGAGTACTCGCCGGTCTTATTATTCCCCGCGTCATGGGACGCCCCGACGAGGCAAGGCAGGCTAAAGCTAAAATTCAAATGGAGGCCATGGAATCAGCGCTGAAACTTTACAAACTCGATAACGGCAGTTATCCCACAACCGAACAGGGTTTGCGCGCTTTGGTGGAAGCGCCTGCCGTAGGCAACGTTCCTAAAAACTGGCGCCAGGACGGCTATCTGGAAAAAGGCAAAGTGCCCAAAGACCCCTGGGGAAATGAATTTATTTATATCAGTCCCGGCAGCCACAGCGATTTCGACTTAACTTGTCTTGGCGCCGATGGGGAACCCGACGGAGAAGGTGTTAATAAAGACATCAATAATTGGGAAATTGAATAAACAAGCCGCCATAAAGCGCTGCAAGACAGACCATTTTGCGTGTCCTGTTGAGCCCTCGCGCCATTTCGTGTTACCTCACGTCACCTTCATCAGGTGGCCAGGTGGTCAGACAGGCAGGACATCAGGATGTTTTGCGGTATCTCCGGGGTTCACACTTGTAGAGTTGTTAGTCGTTATTATCCTTGCAGGAGTGATTGTGGCATTAGCCGTTCCCTCTACAAGGGATGTTCTAACCGGTGACAGCCTGAAAAAGGCTTCGCGTCAGTTCATCGGCATGGAAAGAAAACTGCGCGGAGACGCTGTACGCGATCAAACAGACTACATTCTCTGCATAGATTTACCAAAGGCCGCCTACTGGGTTGTTACTTCCGGCATGACCACGGAAAAACAGGATGAAATAAAAAAGAGCCCGAAACATCTGCCGGCGGATGTGGTCATTGCCGATATAGTTGACGAAAGCAACAAAAAGAAATCCGACGGTGAAGCAAGAATTGTTTTCAGAAAAAATAATATCTGTTCTCCGGCCGTAATTCATCTGTCTTACGAAGAAGATAACATGACAATAGTAATAAATCCCTTCCTTGGTGTAACGGATATTTACGACAAATATGTGGATGTTTCCATAAACGATGCGGGAACATCTCGTTCCATGTAAATAAAGGATGGCGGCATGACGCAAAACAAAGCAAGCGGTTTCACGCTCATGGAAGTTATGATCGCCATGGCCATTTTAGCCATCGCCCTGGTGGCTATTTTTCAACTGCAATCGCAGAGCATTTCCATGTCCACCGATTCACGCTTTATGACCACAGCAGCCCTGCTGGCTCAGAGCAAAATGGTAGAGGCTGAAGCTGATTCTACGTTGGATAACCATAGCGAAGACGGAGATTTTGGCCCCGGCTATCCTCAATATATCTGGCATATGGCAGTTGGTGATACCCAACTGCCGCAATTTAAAAAAATAGAGGTTACTGTAATCAATAAATTATTTGTCAATCGCGGGACATACACCCTTGTTCTCTATAAGACACAAGGACTGTAATTTATGACCAGACGAATCACAACAAAAATTACTTATACAGAAAATGTTTGCGGCTCAGATTGTATGTGTCGGGTAGATGCTTGTCCGGCGCATGAGACTGTGTTGCAATTCATATTTATGTCATTTCGATGCGAAGCGAGAAATCTTGTTTTTAACAAATTCAGGGCTTTAAGATTCCTCACATACGTTCGGAATGACAGCTTTCACTATCGCAACAAAGTCTCGAATGCCGGGAGCGTTCACGTGCCCTTCAGTGTTTTTCAACAGCCCCGCGGGTTTACGCTGGTCGAGATCCTCGTTGCCATCTTTATTCTGGGATTGGTTATGTCCACTGTTTATGTTTCCTACAGCGGCATTTTGAAAACTTCGCATCAGATGGAGGAAGAAAGCAACATTTATAAGATGGCCCGTATGTCCATGGACAGGATGATTAAAGATTTATCGTCTCTACAAACCAACGCCGGCTCTCTTGACTTTCGCGCTGAGAAAAAAACATTAAGCAACCGGGAATTTTATTCTCTTTCATTCTGGTCGGCGTCTCATCTGGCTTTCGGCGAAAATGAGGGTACAGGACGTCCGGCAACAATCAGCTACTATGTGCAGGAAGATGAAGGAGGAGAAAGCTTCTCGTTGTGGAGATCAGATATTGCCGGCACCAAACCGGACAAAGAAAATAATTTAAGCGGCGGATTTGTGATTTGTCAAAACATCGATTCCTGGAGATTAAGATTTTACGACTCCACGGGCAAGGAATTGGAATCATGGGATTCTTCATCTTTGAACGAGCAAAAAGACAAGGCCCCTGTCGCTGTAAAAATAGAACTGGCCCTGGTCAATTTAAATGACAAGGAGAAACCGTACAAATTCATGACGAAGGTATTTTTACCGGTAAAACAATAAACGCTATGGGAAAAACAGTTCTCAATAATAAAGGCATCGCCCTGATCACGGTAATATTGATCGTCGGTATTTTAGTGGCGCTTGTCATCGAATTGAACAGATCGTCCCGTGCCGGGATTTATGACGCGGCCAACATCAGCGATGGAATCAAATTAACTTATATTGCCAAGTCCGGATTTTACGGAGCAGCCGCATTACTGACCAATTCTAAAAACGACTACGACACTCTGCGTGATGACTGGGCAAAGGCAGAGCTTTTATCCCAACAATCCGCGTCTCTTTTTACTGACGGTTATTTTATTACAACGGTTGAAGATGAAGCCGGTAAAATCCCTCTCAATAAACTGATAAGCGTAAATGAATATAAAGATATATTGATTAGATTGCTTTGTCTTCCGGAATTCGGACTGGACGAAAGAAAGGCGAATGAAATTGTCGATTCCATCAAAGATTGGATCGATGATGATGAAAATGTTCCCGGCGCCGGAGCCGAAACTTCTTATTACGCTTCTTTAGATCCGCCTTATGAAGCAAAAAACGCTCCGTTGGATTGCATTGAAGAATTGCTTATGATAAAGGGGATAACCAAAGAAATTTTTTACGGAACAAAAGAAAAACCAGGGCTTAAAGGATACATTACCGTAGACAGCGATGGATTAATAAATATCAATACGGCGCCCCGAATGGTACTGCGCGCACTTTCTGACGATATCACGGCAGAACTGGCTGACTCAATGGATGAATACCGCGGGAAAGAAGGCAATGATTTATCAAGCCCGCAGTGGTATAAACAAGTTTCCGGTATGGCGGGCGTGACAATCAAGGCCGAACTGATTACGGTAAAAAGCAATTATTTTAAAATTATTTCCACAGGAAAAATGAAGAATATGGCGCAAAGCGTAAGCGGTGTGGTAAAAAGAACACAGCAGAAATCCTTCCAGATAATCAAGTGGAGGCAGGATTAATGCCGCAGACAGTATTAGGACTGGACATCGGCCAAAGCACCATCAAGGCCGTTGTGTTCACAAAAAAAGGCTCAACCGGCGACCGTATTCTTGCCTTTGAGACTTTGGATATTAACGCCTGCGGCGGAATTGAACCGGCGTTAAAGAAACTGGCGGAAAACAAAAGTTTTTCTAAAATTCCCTGCTGCATTTGCCTGCCGCTTGCCGATGTAATGTTCAGACAAGTCAACCTGCCTTTTCACGATGATAATAAAATCAGAAAAACATTAGCTTTTGAGTTGGAACCGCTTATCCCTCTTCCCCTAGACGAAGTAGTTACCGATTATTTAACGATTCCTGATGACGGACTTTTTGTGGCCGCGCTCGCCAGAAAAAGTGTCCGCGATTGGGTAGAAAAAGTGGAAGAAAATCTGGGAAGCGTATCCATCATCGATATTTCTTCTACCGCCCTGGCGGCACAAGTACTAACCGATAGAATACCCTCCTCGTCCGGAGTCATTCTGGATATCGGAGCTGTTTCAACCGCGGCGGTCTTTTATGAAAATGGCGCAATTATCCAAATTCGTTCTCTGGCTTTCGGTGGTAATCAAATAACTCAGGCATTAGCCCGTGACATGTCTGTGGGAGAAGATGAAGCCGAACAATTGAAAATCAAGGCAAATTACCCTGCCGGAAGCGACAATGTCGACTCTGTGTGTCTTCATTTTTGTTCAGAGTTGAAAAACACTATCGAGTATATGAAATTAAATGGAGCCCTGCAAAATGATCCTGCTCATATTACTATAACCGGCGGATGTGTTTTATTCGTTCCGCTTCAAAAACAACTGGAAAAATATTTTTCGCTTCAACCGGTAGTTCTTGATCTTGTCCGGTTAAAGCAACTGGAAATTGAGAAAAATATTGAACATAAGTACTCTCCGCAAATAATGAATACGGCTTGCGCGGCGGCAATGAGAGCTTTTTCCGGCCGAAAATCTTTTAATTTCCGGCAGGGAGAGTTCGCCGCAAAAAACGCCGGATTGAGCATTAAAGAACAATTAAAATGGGTAGCGGTAGTTGCCGGAATAATTTTCCTCATGGCCGCCGTTAATCAATTTCTTGATTATAGATTAAAAACTCAGCGCCTTGCCGGCATAAAAAAACAAATTTCTTTTATTTTTAAGAAAAATTTTCCCGAAGCTCCGGTAATGATCGACCCTGTGCAACAACTCCAGACAAAACTTGCTGAAAATAAAAAGACTTTTGGTTTTTTCGAAGGCACACAAAATATACCGGTGGTTGATTTATTAAAAGAAATCTCGGATTTAATTTCGGCTTCCCATGATATAGTAATTAACAATTTCCAATACGAAAATATTGTTGTTTCCATTAAAGCTCAGGTTAAAAACATCGATGATGTTTCCGCGGTAAAAAATGAGCTTCTGCAATCCAAACATTTTAAGGACGTGGCCATAGGTTCGACGAGCCTCGCCAAAGATGGCGGTAAAGTTGATTTCGACTTAAGGATTGAACTTAAATGATCAAAACGTTCTGGGATAAATTAGATAAAAAGCAGCGATACCTTGTCGCGGGCACGGCAGTCTTTGTTTTGATTGCTTTACTTCTGGAAATTGTCGTTTTTCCTTTCCGGGAAGCAAAGGAAAAACTGACAAAGGCAATACAGGTCAATCAAAGAAAACTGACCGAAATCAGTAAACTCGATAAAGAGTTCTCCCTGCAGGAAGCAAGAATGGCCGAAATAAAAAGAGCCGTGTCTGTACGGAACGCTGATTTTACTTTATTTTCCTACCTGGAAAAAAAGGCAACACAGGCTAATGTTAAAAAAAACATCAAATACATGAATTCTTCCCGCGGAACTCAATCAGCTTCTTTTGAAGAATCACTAATCGACATGAAATTAGATAAAATCACCATAAAACAACTCACTGACTTTTTATATTTTGCCGAATCGCCGGCAGATTTAGTTAAAATTAAGAAGATTATCATCAACAAAATGAAAGAAAGTCCGGAATACTTAAGCGCGCAGTTACAAATATCTTCTTTTCAAAAACTAAATCAAAGATAGAGGAATAAATAGCAAGATGAGCATTCTGAATAAAAAATTCTTATGGTTTACGCTCTATGGAATATTTATTACCGTAGTATTTTTATATCTGCTTTTCCCCTCTGATCTTGTCCGGAACAGACTGGAAAACGCCGTCAATTCGCCGGATTTTACCCTTAAAATGGAGTCTCTGCGGCCATCTCTGCCTTTGGGGTTAAAGCTTAAAAATATATCTGTAAGCTCGACTTCTCCGTTAAATATTTCCTTTCAGAGCGATTTACTCGACTTGCAGTTTCACCCATGGAACTTTCTTCAAAAACATACATATCTTGGATTGAGCGGTAAAACTTGTGGCGGCAATTTTGACGGGCATGTTGATCTGACTTCTCTGTCGAAAATATATCCGCCGATTGAAGGAAAACTTAATTTTAAAACCATTGATCTGGCCAGATGCACTTTGATCAAAAATTTTTTGGACAAAGAAATTACAGGAAAAGCAAACGGCGTCTGGACGTATATTTCTAACGGCAAAGCCGGGGGAAATTCTTCCGGAACAATCGCTCTTTCTTTGACCAGGGGAGTTTATCCTTTAGTTGAACCATTTCTGGGGCTAAATCGAATTGAATTTGATCACTGTGAAATACAAGGCCAGTTAAAAAATGGAGTTTTAAAGATAGAAAAATTGCAAACATCCGGTCCTCAAATAAATTGTTTATTCAAAGGTGAAATAACACTCGCTGATGATTATAAAAACAGTCAGCTTAACTTAAACGGCACGATGGAAATATCAGGGAAGAACAAAGCTAAAATGAATGTTAATATTGGCGGAACATTGGCCACCCCGATATCCCGCTATATTTAATGAAGGCAGCGCTGGTAAAGAGTATGTGGTCCCCAATAACACAAGTTGTAAAAGAATGGTTTAAACGGACGACAAATATTAATGCCCTTCCGGCAATTGATATTACCCTGCTGCGGCCATTCCTGCTTTTGCTGGCGATCACAGTGTTGTCTTACGAAGCAGTCGATTTTTTTTACAAAATCATCAGCTTTCCTTTGATGAAACAGACTGCTGCCGTTAAAAATAACGGTAGCGTACTTGCCATTACAGACAATACCCGGCGCAATCAACTTCAGGATTACGGAATCATTACTGAACGTAATCTCTTTCTTTCGACTTTGAAAACCATCGGAGATAAACAACTGGATGGCGGACTTTTCGACTCCGATCAGAAAAATACGGATTTTGATCTGAAAGGGACTGTCGCCTATAATTCTTCTTTTGGCTTTATCGTCATCGAAGAACGCGGCAATCATAAACAGAAATTGTACCGGATGGGAGACAAGATCGGCACGGCCAAACTGATTAAAATAACGCGTAATACGGCGACATTAAGAAGTGAGGACCGGGAAATAACCTTAAAAGTAAAATCAACGATGGAAGGTCCTCTGCTTCCCAACTCACCGGCTGGAGGAATGAACCAGGCCCCTCCCAGAAGTTTAAATTTGAGCAAAAAAGCAGTAAATGAAAATTTAAGTGATTTAAAATCAATAATGAGTCAGGCGGTTGTGCGTCCTTTTTTAAACGAAGGCGTACAGAACGGATATATTATTTCCAATATTGCTCCCAATAGCCTGTACGAAAAGATGGGGATGCAAAATGGTGATATAATAATAGATATAAATAATAAACCCATGCAAAGCGCCGATAATCTGCTGCAGATGGTGAATTTAATGCAGTCAGGCAGCAGTATTACTTTGAACGTTAAGAGAAACGGCAAAATCGAAGCTATCAATTATTCTTTTTACTGATCAGGCAAGGAAATATATTTATTATGTATGCTGCTTATTTTGGTTTAAAAGAAAATCCCTTCAGCTTGTCGCCGGATACGCGTTATTTGTTTTTAAGCGAACAACACCGTGACGCGTTAAATTGCCTTATTTACGGAATTAAAGAAAAAAAAGGGTTCGTTTTAATTTCCGGCGGCATCGGCACCGGAAAAACTACAATTTGCCGCAGTTTGATCAATTCGCTGGATGATTCAGTGGAAACAGCGCTGATTTTTAATACAGCCATTTCCGACATTGAATTGCTGGAGACGGTGCTTGGTGAATACGGCATCACCATCATAAATGGACCAAGAACTAAAAAGAATTATATTGACATATTGAACGACTTTTTGCTCCGTAATTTTTCTTCCGGGAAAACAGCAGTGCTCTTGATTGATGAAGCGCAGAATCTCTCGCACGGCGCTCTGGAACAAATACGAATGCTTTCAAATTTGGAAACCGAAACAGAAAAACTCATTCAGATAATTTTAATCGGCCAGCCGGAGTTCAATAACACCTTAATGCTGCCGGCACTGCGGCAGTTAAATGAAAGAATCACCGTAAGATACGACTTGAAGCCTTTATCGCCGCAGGAAGTGCGCGAATATATACAACATCGTCTGACAATCGCGCAGGGACCCGGCTCGCTTAAATTTACCAACGGAGCTTTTAATCTCATTTGTAATTTAACCGAAGGCATACCCCGCCGGATCAACGCTCTTTGCGACAGATCTTTATTGATTGCTTACACAAAAAACATAAGTAAAATCACCCGCAGGATAGTGAATTCAGCGGCTCACGATATTGGCATTAATTATTTCCAAAAAACTTTAAGCAGTGGCCGGAAAATATGGGTGCGCCTGACAACCTGAAATACTGTTGGAAGTCCTTGACCAAAGGAGTATTATGAGCTACATAAATGACGCCTTACGCAAGGTGCAAAAAGAGAAAGAATCAGGCTATGTAGCCTATAAAAGCATAGTTTCAGCTCCCGGAAAAGAACTTTACCGGCCGTCAAAATGGCTCTCCATAATCGGGTTATTGACCGTTTTATTTTTCGCTGCGGGAATTATAGTTTTATTATACTGGCCGGAATATAAAAAGATGCCGGCAAAAGCACCCCGGCAAGCGGCGCCTTTAGCTATCGTTATTCCGGTAGCGCCACAGCCGGTTAATGAAATGCCTGCGGAAAATATCAGGGAGCCCGTGTTAAAAACAAAAAAAGCTCCTCCGGAAATTAAAGTTGAACCGGAAAAAGTTGATGCAAAGACGCTTTACGCTCAGGCCCTCAAAAAGCAAAAAGAGGGTAATTTAAAGAAAGCAAGGAATCTGTATAGAAAAGTCCTGAAAATTGATCCTCAAAACATACAGGCTTTAAATAATCTGGGCGTAATTCACATGAAAAACAAAGACTACAAAAAGGCAATTATGCTGTTTAATGACGCGATTAATATAAAACATGATTACACTGACGCTCATTATAATCTGGCCTGTCTCTACGCGCAAAAGGATGATGTGCCCCGGAGCTTGTTTTATCTGAAGAATGCTGTCCGGTTCAACCCGGAAGTAAGAAAATGGGCGGGAAATGACGGCGACTTGCGAGTCATGGCGGATTTACCTGAATTTAAAAAATTACTGGAGAAAAAATAGAATCAAGATGAGAACTTCGCATTCTTTTATTTTAAAGCCATGTTTTTTTTCATGCGGTATCATCGCGCTGATAATAATGCTTTGTGTTGGGAAACCGGCATTTGCGGCCCGTATTGCCGGAGCCAACGAAAATGTTAATACATCAACCATACCGGCAGATACCACTAAGAAAACTGTTAATTTACCATCGGCACCGTCTGCTACCATAAAACAGACTATTCCTTCCGCCCGGCAGACAACAGACATTAAAACCGGCGATGCAAAACAAAATCTTCAGGACACAAAAGAAGAAAAAGAGCCGTTCTCTTACACGAAAAAAGAAGCCACTAAAAAATATGTAACCATTGATTTTGATAATGTCGATATCGGTGTTCTTGTAAAGTTTGTCAGCGAACTTACGGGGAAAAACTTTATTATTGACGACAAAGTTAAAGGTAAAGTTACCATCATATCTCCTAAAAAAATCCCTTTGGAAGATGTCTACAAAGTATTTCTGTCTGTTCTGGAAGTAAACGGATTTACTGTAGTCCCCGCAGGGAATATGACAAAGATCATTCCCTCGGTTTCAGCGCGTGAAAAGAGCTTGGAAACAAGGTTCAAAAAAGACCTTACCGAACCGGATGACCGCATGGTCACGCAGGTGGTTTCACTGGAACGCGCCAACCCCGATGAAATAAAACGTGTATTGGATCCGATCATTTCCAAGTCCAGTTCAGTGCTTTCTTATCCGCCGGCGGGCATTCTGGTTATCACCGATTATCTATCCAATATCAAACGCCTGCAGGAAATAATCACAGCTCTGGACGTAGAAGGAGCAGGCGATCAGATATCCTATATTCCGCTCACCAACGCTTCCGCCTCGGAAGTAGTAAAATCATTGATGACGATTTTTCAGCAGCGCCGCCCCAATACAACGGCCATCAGGGTCGTGCCGGATTCCCGGACTAATTCAATTATAATTCTGGCGAGCGTCGCAGACACGGAAACTGTGCGCAAACTTGTTGCCCTTATGGATAAAGACGCTCCCCGTGGCGAATCCAATATTCAGGTTTATCGCCTGCAAAACAGCATTGCTGAGGACCTGGCCAAGGTTCTTAACAGTATTATCAAAGATAGCGGCGCGTCTGCTGCTACCGGCGGCGCCGCTACCGGTCAAAAAGCGCTTGCGCCGGTGGTTTCAAAAAATGTTCAGGTCGTCCCGGATAAAGCAACCAATACACTGGTGGTTATGGCCGAGCGGGAAGATTATAAAATTATCGAGAATATTATCAAACAACTCGATGTGTCGCGTCCCATGGTTTACATTGAGGCCTTGATTATGGAAGTCAACGCCAATAAAGCTTTTAATATTGGTGTGGAATGGCGCGGGCTTAAAGATACAGGCTCAATAACCGGCATGGATTCCGGCAAGGCAGTAGCAATTATCGGTTCCGGCGGCGCGGGCAGTACAACGCCCGGCGGCTATAATATCCTGGATAGTTTAACGACCGGAACTTCGGCTGCTTTCCCCAGTGGGTTTTCCATGGGGATTGTCGGCGCAGGCATTAAAATTGGAGGTATCTTATTTCCGAATATCGGGGCAGTCGTTCAGGCATATAAGACCGATTCAGAAGTCTCCATTTTATCCACGCCTCAGTTAATGACGCTGGACAACGAAGAAGCGGAAATAAATGTCGGCTCTAATGTTCCCTATATTACCCGTCAGGATTCAACGGCAACATCCTCCACTTACCCGGTTAATTACAACACCTATGAATATAAAGATGTCGGCGTGGTCTTGAATATCACACCGCATATCAATGAGGAAAATTTTATTCGCCTGAAAATATCACAACAG
>JQDQ01000042.1 GCA_000747625.2 Smithella sp. SCADC | reverse complement strand
CAGAAATATTAACAAAACAACACTTCAAAACATTCTTTAATTTGTTAAAGAACTTTAATATTAATATTGGTCTTTTAACAGGAAAAACAGATCTTTATTATTCTAAAAAATTAAAAAATGACACCATTGAAATATCAAGAAAGAAACTATTGGAAAAAACAGAGAAAGGAGAAATTGATATTTTAATTGGAACTCAAGCATTAATCACCCAAACAAAAACAAAAGAAAACAAAGTGAGATTTAACGATTTAGGATTAATTATAATTGACGAACAACACAGATTTGGCGTTAAACAAAGAGCGGCATTATCACCAAAAAATAAAATTGCCCATTTATTATCAATGACTGCTACTCCAATTCCTAGGACACTTACTTTAACAATCTGGAGCGACTTAGATTTATCAATCATTGATACTCTTCCAAAAGGAAGAAAGAAAGTAAAAACAGAAATTATTGATGAAGAAAAAACAGCATACTCTTTCATTAGAAAAGAAATTAAAAAAGGACATCAGGCCTTTGTAATTTGTCCCCGAATAGAGGCAGAAGAAGATGAAAAAATAATAGTAAAGTCCGTTATCGCTGAATACGAAAAACTTTCAAATGTTGTTTTTCCTGATTTGAAAGTAAATATGCTTCATGGAAAAATGACACCAAAAGAAAAAGACAAGATAATGAGAGATTTCAAGAATAAAAAATTTGATATACTTGTTTCAACTTCAGTTGTTGAGGTGGGAATAGATATTCCTAATGCAACTGTTATGATGATTGAAGGTGCTGATAGATTTGGATTAGCTCAACTTCATCAATTTAGAGGACGCGTTGGTAGAGGAAAAAACCAATCTTATTGTTTCTTATTAACGGAATCAAAAAGTAAAACAACTATTGAAAGAATGAAAGCAATGACAAAATATGATAGCGGATTCAAGTTGTCCGAAATTGATCTCAAATTAAGGGGTCCTGGTGATTTTATGGGCAAAAGACAATGGGGCATACCTGACTTTGTGATGTCCTCTCTAAATAATTTAGAAATTATTAGAGAAGCCAGAAGTGCCTCTGAGGAAGTTTTTCCTGTCACAAATGAGAAATTAAAAAAACGCCTTGAAGCGTTTGAGGAAAAGCTACACCTGGAATAATTATTTTCTAACTTTTGGAGTCACCCAAAAACCCATATACTTTCCAAATAACCAGTGCATTTGAGCATGAAGTGCTGGCAAAGCACTAAAAAATATCATCACAAAAGGAATCATAACCCACTCTACAACAACTAAAACATTTTTTGATTTTCCATAATTAGCGGGCTTAGGTGGAAGCAAAAGCATACTTATCCAAATGGAAAAAACAATACAAAACATTGATATTGTTAAAATTAATCCAGTAACTTTTGGTAAGTTATATGACAAAAGTAATTTTGAAAACTCTGGACCACCAATTAATAATGGTAACCATCCGAGAGCAAAAATTAAAATTGCAGAAACAGCCCATGATATATGACCCTCTATTAAATTAAATCCCATTGATAGCTTTTTTCTTAATGGTATTTTTTTATTTTTTATAGAAGCAAAGATAAAAAAAGGAACTTCCCCTACCCCATAGGCCCATCGCTTTTGTTGTTTATAAATATTTTTAAGAGTTGTTTTTAAATCCTCGGCACAGTTAGCATCCATTGATACTGGATAATAAAGTGGTTCCGTCCTATAATCACCATCGTATTCAAAAAAACATTGCCAAAATATTCTTGAATCATCAGATATAACATTTTTCTGCTTGAAACCAACATCACTAAGCGCCTTAAAAGGCATAGAATGAGAAGAAAACGTAATTAGTTTATCGGGCCTTTCTTGATTCATTGTATGCCAAAAAGAAGAAGAAAAAGAAAAAACTCTAGAAAGAGATGGGGTCTCCCAGATATTATTTAAGTATAACGGAATTGGCTGAAAACTAGCTCTTAGAGGATTTTTAACTGTTAAATAATAATATGTTAAGCAACTAAAATACTTTGGGTAAACACAGGTATCAATATCAAAAGATGAGACCAAAATATTTTCATAAGGGATATTTAATTCATCAATCAGTTTTTTTGCTTCTTTTGTTGCCCATGCATCATTAGCTCCGTGACCAGCAATTTCTCCCGGAAGATTACTTGGATGAAAAGTAACTAAGAACTTAAAAAACTTGTCGCCATAATCTTTTTTAATTTCAGAAGAAATTCTTTCTGCATTTTCTCTATCTGCCTCTTCACAAGCAAGAACAACTATCATTTTATCTTTCGGATAGTCCGTTTTAACTAAGCAATTCATTGTTGTTCTAACAACTTCAATTGGCTCTCTAAAGGTTGGTAAGACTATCAAATGATAAATTTCCCTATATGACTGAACATTGATTCCATTTTGCGGAGCTCCCATTTCTTCTAATTTTTTTATCCAATTTTCACGCTCATTTTTTCTCATTTTAGAGTAGCCATCCTTCAAATAGAAAGCGAAATATATTGTTCTTAATAAGAAATAAAAATCATAAACAATAATAAAAAAAGCTACCCATATAGGAAACTTCCAAGACAAAATCACCGCTAAAAAAAGTATTAGCAAACTTGTAATCCCAACAATCATTTCTAAAAAGCGATATAATCTTCTTTCTTTGGGATTTTCTAAATCCGCGGCTCTACCAACCTTTAGATAATATTTTTCATCCATTGTGACCCCACAGGGAATCGAACCCTGATTGTCAGATTGAAAATCTGATGTCCTAACCGTTAGACGATGGGGCCTCTAACAAAGTATATATATCAAAAAACCAAGAAAAAAACAAGTTAAAATTCAATCTTATCTCCTGGGTTAATTTTGCCTTGTTTTGTTTCTTTTATTATTTCTCTTAATCCTTCAAGGTCAATTTTATTTTCTTTTTTTTGAGGAACGAAATCCTTGGCTACTTTTTCTAAGTTTATTTCTTTTGGTTTACCTAAGCATGTTTTACAATAAACTGGTCTTTTGTCATCTGGCTCAAAAGGAACTTTAATTTTTTTACCACACATCTGACACTCTGCATCAAAAAGATTTTTTATTTCTTTTTTAACTTCTTTCTTTTCTTCTACAACACCAGTATATTTTGATATTTCTCTTTCAACAATTTCTCTGTCTTTTCCATATTTATTTCTTGAAAATTCAATAATTTCATCTTTATAGCCATTATCAGGAATAGCTGGTGGCAATGTTTCAGCTGAAAATGGTCTTGATGTTAAACCATCAATCATTAACTTAACATATATATTTTGTTTAGATAGATTAACTAAATCAGTAGAATAAAACTCAGGAGAAAACTCTTTTTCTAAAAACTCACCATCTTCAGCGCCAACTCTAAAAGCAATCATTGTTCCGACATTTCCGAAAACGGCCTCTCTTACTTTGTCTTCCATTTGTCCAATATATTGATGGGCTAAAATTAAAGACAATCTATACTTTCTTGCTTCTGATAAAATATTAGCAAACGAATCAGTTGAAAAGTTTTGAAATTCGTCAATATATAAAGCAAAATCATTTCTTTCACTTTCAGGAATATCTACCCTAGACATTGCCGCAAGTTGAAGTTTAGTTACAAGCAGTGCCCCCAATAATCGAGAAGAATCCTCCCCTATTCTTCCTTTTGAAAGATTAACTATTAATATTTTTTTATTATCCATTATACTTCTAATATCAATAGTTGATTTTTTTTGCCCAACAATGTTTCTAATCAAAGGGCTCGATATAAACTGACCAATTTTGTTTTGAATGGCCGCAGTTGCTTCTGTTTCATATCTTTGCGAATATCTGCTAAACTCCTTTGTCCAAAAGGCCTTAACTACTGGATCGTGAACATCTTCAAGAACTTCCTTTCTCCATTCAGCGTCAGATAATAATCTATTAATTCCCAATAAAGTTGAACCCTTAATTTCAAGCAAAGCCAAAACTGCATTATTCAAAATATATTCCATTCTAGAAGACCAAACATCAGGCCATATTTTTTTAAATACGCCCATCAAGCCACCAGCAATCAAGTGCCGATAATCAGGATCAACTTCTTCCATAATATTAAATGCAATAGGTTTTTCTATATCAGAAGGATTAAAATAAATTACATCTTCAATTCTTTCTTCTGGGACAAACTTAAGCAATTCTTCTGATGCCTCTCCATGAGGGTCAATAAACCCTAAACCATTACCATTTTTAATATCTTGAATTGCCATATTTTTAAGTAGCTCGGTCTTACCCATTCCCGTTTTACCAATGATATAAATATGGCGTCTTCTGTCGTCAAGTTTAATCCCAAACTTTTTTCTTTCGCCCCTAAAATTTGTTTCACCAAAAAATATAATGTCTTTATTCATAATTTTTTAATTTTCCGTAGGCAGTGTTAATGGAGGAGCTGCCTTTTTCATTTCTACTCTTTCTAATGCTAATGTAGGAACAGCGTCAATTCCTGGGAAGTGATACATTGTGGCCAATTCTTCAACGCTAAAAGTATAAATTGAACCTTCTTTAGGATGAGGATCAAAAGAAGGGGCCATATTTCTATAATTTTCTAAAATATCTCTCTTTCTTAAGTATAATCTTCTTGCAGTAAAAATATCTGGGGACTGTATTTTTGTCGTAACCTCTCCCCATGGTTTTAAATTATTAAGATTTTGTGTTGTAAATTGGGAAAAAAAGCTTGTTCCAAAGCCCTTGGCTCCTCCAAAAAAAACATCTCTTTTTGCTAAATAAATATATCTGATAAATCCCTGAAAACATGGTTTTGATATTTTTTTCTCTATTGCTGAAACAACATCTCTTTCTCCAGGAGTTAATTTCATTTCTGGTGGCAAAATTGATTCCTCTTCTTTAGGTGGCTCTGACATTTTTCCCGTAAATAATAACTTAAAAAAATCTTCTATCAATGAAACAAATTCTCCTTTTTTATTTCTGTTAACTAATTTGTCAACTTCCTTTTTTCCCCTACCGACATAGTCATTTTCCTTTGTACTAATTGGCCACATAGTCATTTGTATCCACATTTGTTCCCCCTTAGATGTTTTTGAAATTGTTTCAAATAATGATGATAATGGATCAATTCTTTTTTCTTCACTTGGAGTATCAGGCCTTTCTTCAAAAAACTGCTCATATGTTTTAATAGGATAAACATCTGGCTTAACTAACTCAAAGTCAGTACCCCATAAGTCCCATTCACTATTAGGAATATCCATTGGAACCTGTTTTGTATAATCAGGAACTTCAATTATTTCTACTTCATGATATTGAGAATATATTGCTGATTCAATAAGTTTTCTGTTGCTTTTAGGTATTCTAATATAAAAATGAGGCACCCCGTCTATTCCAGCTATTTCAAATGATACTGGAAGAATTACTTTTCCTTCAAAGTAGGATGCTCTCCAATCCTTAGGAGGATCATAACTTCCCCAAATAGAATTCATTACATTCTCCATTGCTTTTATAGGTCTAGTTAAATTGCGTGGTATTTTTATTTCTAAAGTAATAATTTCTCTTGATTTATCACTTGACCACATAGCAGCCATATAAAGAGTAAAATAAAATTTTAGTTGAGGATAAAGTAAAAAAGGAGGAACTATCCACCAGAATTGAATTATGATGGCCTTAAATATCAAAAAGTAAGGTGCTACTTTTTCTATTATTAATGCCGTTTCTAACATTGTTATGCTTCTTTAATTTTATACTTTCCTTCTTTGTCTTTCTTAAAAAACTTTTTATTTTGAAGATTTAACAGAACTGTTGATTCTTTTACCATTCTCTGATTTAAAACAAAATTTACTATTTCATCTTTTGATAGACCACTTTCAGAAACACTTAAGGCCTGATATATTACATCTCTCACTCGACCAGGATTATATCCCCAATTCTTCAAGGCATAGTATCCTCTACCAACTAAGACAAATTCTTGATTTCTAATTAGTTCATTATGAATTGTTTGAGGATGAAGATTTCTTTTTTGCGGAAGATTGCCAATCATTTCTGTTATATCCTTAAAATGTATTGGTTTTTTTTCTTGGCTTAAGATTAATTTAATTTTATCCTTAACTGTTTTAGGATTAACTTCTGGCCAAGTGCTTAACCCCATCGCCTTACCATCATATGTCTTTAGAATTTTTTTTGATATTTCTAATTCTTCAGGAAAAGTTTTAATTTCTTGAGGGACTCCCTTTTCTTCTAATTCTTTAATTGTTTTTTTAACAATCTCCTTTGCTCTTAATATATTCTCTTCGCTTGTTGCAAAAATAGCATAAAAATCATCATTTTCTTTTTTTCTAATAATTTTATCTGTTAAAGAAATTAAAAATATAATATGATTTTTATCCTCCACAGCAATTTTATCTTCCCTTACTACCCCACCATGTTTTTGTATTTCTTTTTGATAAAAATTGATTGCTTCTTTAAAATCATTGCTTTCTTCTGCAATTTTCCTAGCTTTTTTAATGCCATCGTTTTCAATTTGTCTTACTCTTTCTCTAGTAATTTTGAAACTTTTACCAATTGATTCTAACGTTTCTGGTTTTTCATTATTCCCTAAGGCAAATCGGCGAGAAATAATATCTCTTGTTCTTATAGGAAGCTCCTTTAATATATTCTGTGATACTATTTTAGGATTCATAATTATTTTTTTCTCTGTCTATAATTATTCCAAGTAACTAATAATGGACTTGATAAAAATACCGATGAGAAAAATCCAACAAAAATACCGATACCCATAACAAGAGTAAAGTATTTTAAGCTCTCCTCGTTTCTAAAAAAGTAGTACAAAGGAATCAATACAAGTAGCACTGTAAAAGATGTATTCAAGCAACGGACAAATGTTTCATTCAAACTTTTATTAACAACTTCGGAGTATGAAAGTTTACTTTCTCTTTTAAGATTTTCTCTAATTCTATCAAAAATAACAATATTATTATTAATTGAATAACCAATGATTGTTAAAAGCGCAGTAATAACTGGTATATTTATTTGTACATCATAATAATATCCTAAAAAAGCCAGAACACCTAATGGAATAATTAAATCGTGAAAAAGCATTAATGTTGATGATATTCCATATTGAATTGAGCTTATTGGTTTACTAATACTATTAAAGGCAAGAGCGATGTAGGCAAGCATAGCAAGTAATGCTACTAAGACAACGATTAATGTTTTATCTTTTAATTCTTTTCCCACAATAGGACTAATTGTTTCAATAGAAGTATCAAACTCTCCTGGTAGTGTATTTATTATTTTAGAAAATGATTCATTTGTTATATCTTTTTCTTTTATTTTCAAAATAATCTCTTTGTCCCCCAATGGCTGAATTTGCATTCCTGAAAACTCTTCAATTCCTGAAAGCAAATCCCTAACTTCATCTAATTGTGGTCTTTCACTAGTATAATTAATTGTAATCATACTGCCCCCTTCAAAATCAATTCCTAAATTAAGACCAAATGAAAACAAAGAGTAGATGCTCAATCCAACTGAAGCTATTGCTATTGCAAAATATAATTTTGAATATTTGATAAAATTCATGACCATAACCATTTAATTTTTCCTAATCTACTTTCAGCGGCAACTTGAATGAATAATTTTGAAATAACCATTGCTGAAAAAATACTAATCAATATTCCTAATATCAATGTGAATGCA
>JQDQ01000041.1 GCA_000747625.2 Smithella sp. SCADC | reverse complement strand
GACAGGCCAATCACTATGGCAACAATGGGAATAATAATTTTTTGCAGCTGAACCATTTTTTGTTTTATTTCTTTCATTTCTTTCCTCCAAACTTAAAAACTGACATTTAAATCCACCTGGAAAAGATCTATTGCAAGCGGAGGCCCGCTGATCTCATTGGTCGAAACCCAGCGGGTCACAAGCCACATATTTTTAGTCAAGCCGAGCTCTGCGCCCAGAATCCATCCCTTGGCGTTTGTTCCCAGACTAAAATCGGAATCCGTGAAGGCGTCCACAACGGCGTCTCTTCCCAGATATTTATAATTGAGAGAAGCTTTCCACTGGCCGAACTCCTGAGTTTTAGGGTATCCCACGGACAACCCGATCTTATAACCGTCAATCGCTTGATCGGGTTCGGCAAGCCCCGTCCTCATGGCCACATCGGCTGAATCAAAACCGATATTTCTAACGTAATCACCGGTCAAAATGATATGAACGGGATCCCAGAAACCGATATCCAACGCCCCGGTAACATTCACTTCCCTGAATTCCGAAGCCAGACCGAATTTCTTACTGTTTAACAAATCTATATAAAATATGGTGTTCCCTCTTTGATTATACATGGGCGAAGACCAATCCGTCATTCCAACGCTGAGTGCTTCATTTCGTTCGCCCGTGATATTGCTGAAAAGATAGTAGGCTGCGCCGGCCTGCGCGGAGATGCCTTTAGTGTTTTTGATTTCCAGACCCGTTTGCGCGGCGTAGAGCCATTTGTTGTGTTGTGAAAAATCCAAAGTGCTCGTCGGACCGGACTGCTGCAGGGGAAAGGCACCAATAGTCAAAAAAGGAACCAATGACTGCTTAATGGGGTTCCTCACAGCGATAGCCAATCCCTCAAAGTTCAGGTCCGTATCCCACACCAGATCTGTCGAAAACCAGGGATTGGGCATGCGCCCTCCGTAAATTGACAAAAAGTCCCATGGTTTGAGCTTAACATACGCCAGATCGAAAACGACCGCGTCTTTATTCAGATAGTCGCCGAATACGGTATTGGTCGAAATAGGATTGGTTGTGGTCCCCGTGGAAAGGCGAATCACCGCATCGACATACGGATTGATCGACTCCACACCGAAACGGATTCTGTATTTAAAGCTATCCGTATCGGCCCATGTATTTTGAAGCACCTGTGTATCCGTACCCTGGCTAAGCACGGTAAATTCGTTATAGTTTTGTTTGTCATAGCTTACGTATTCATATCGCAGTCGCGCATCCGCGAAAAGCCGGATCCGTTTCATCCAATCCGGCAAAAAAGGCGTGAGATCGGTTTTTTTCAATTCGCCGGGAATTTCCGTGCGCAACATTTCCTTAACCTGATTATAAACCTGTTCATGGATGTCCGATTTTAATTCCTCCTTGACGCCATCCATGATCTCATCGATTTGCGCATCGTTGATCCTGGTTGTCACCTCCGGGGTAACCTCCTTCTGTTCGTCATTATTTACCGCATCAGGAGAATCTTCTTTCAGCTCTTCACTGCCGCTTGCCGGAATCTTCCCGCTTTGTTCCTTGTCATCTTTTGCGGCCTCTAGAGGAACATCTTTTTGTTCGTCTCTTTTGACTTGATCCGGAGGATCATTTTTCAGTTCTTCATTTACGCCTGCCGGTGTCTTCTCGTTTGGTTCCTTGTCATTTTCTGCTTCTGCGGCCTCTGATGAAACTTCCTCTTGCTCGTCATTCTTGACCTGGTCAGGTGTATCTTCTTTCATCTCTTCGCTGACGCCTTCAGGAATCTTCCCGCTTTGTTCCTTGTCATTTATCTCTTCTGAAGCAGTGGCTGTAACCTTCTCCGGAGTTGCCGGAATTTCTGATTTCTTTACAAACCGGCCGGCTTCATCGGCGCTGACCACGTTTTTCTTTTTCAACAGTTCCACCAGCGCCGCAACATCCTCTGATGAAGTTACCGCGCCCTTCTCTTTTGTGAACCGGCCGGCTTCATCGGCGCTGATAATATTTTTCTTCTTTAACAACTCCACCAGCGATGTGGAACTCCCATCCGCAGTGTCTTTCTGGTTTTGTGTACGGGAAACTGAGGTGCTTCCCTGATATGGCGCATTCTGATGTTTGATTATTAGCGGTTTAGGAGCAGTTGCACAGCCAAAAATAATCAGACCCAGCAGTACTAAAATTCCCTCGTGAATATGTCTTCTCGTACCAGTAACAGGTATTGTTGCCGCTTTGACATTATGTCGCTTCATGATTTCCCTTTCCTGACCATTCATTTTTTTTAATCCCTTATTGATGAGTGCCACAACATCGTGGACTGATTTTCGTGCCAGGACATCGTGGACACTCATATGTTTAACGTAACTTGCAATTTCCCCGTAGCTTGCTACGGGGTCACCGCAGATCCCTCCCCCTTGATGGGGAGGTTAGGTGAGGCTTGCAGTCCGGTACTTCACCCTCCCCTGACCCCTCCCATCAAGGGAGGGGGACTTTAGGGATACTCCGCAGCTTGTTGCGGGGAGGTTCATCAGCTCCGCGAGGTTACCCTGATGCTCATCGTCCTCGGCATCCCGTCCGGCGGCGGCTCGCTGATTTTGATATCGCCGATGGACTGTTTGATCGCTTCATCCATCTTGTGATTTCCCGATGAACCGATAATCTTGTATTTAACAATCGCGCCCACACTGTTCACACTGACTTGCACAACCGCCTGAAGTTTTCCTCTCGGGATTCCGCCGTTTTCATCCAGATGTTTCATAACTTTTTTTCTGATTTCTGTTTCCACGATCTGAGTGTACCAACCGAATTTACTTAAAAGGGATAGCCTTCCCATTCCGCCTCCGCCGTCTCCGGAAAGAATGCTTCTTCCTCCTTTTTTACCGACCAGCCCGAAGCTGTCGCCCCCGGCTTTTCCTTCCGCATCCACTCCCAGATTTTCTCCGGCAGGAGTGTTATCATTATCGTTATTCT
Organism: Smithella sp. SCADC; assembly: GCA_000747625.2. Taxonomy (GTDB): domain Bacteria; phylum Desulfobacterota; class Syntrophia; order Syntrophales; family Smithellaceae; genus Smithella. Next base: position 1,307 of record JQDQ01000041.1, on the reverse strand, counting down.
GAGCTTCGTTCCGCGACCCCGGTGTCGGATCAACCATCGCTTCCTTCTGCATCTCCTTAACCGGCTCCGGCTCCGGCAGTTTCTCCTTCACCTGCACCGGCGGCGGTTTTAACAGTGTCACCGTAGTGAAATCGCTTTTTCTCCGTGGACCTTCGCCGGACAGAACGTTCACTATGATGAAAGCCGCCCCTCCCAGAAAGACTACCACGAGGGCAATAAACACCCAGGGCACAGCGGACTTCTTTTTAATTTGTTTACCGGACATGGTTTTCCCTAATGTATCCTGCCGCTAGTGTGGTGCGTCAGTAAAATGTTGTCCTATCGACCAACGGGAGATATCTTGTATGCTTCAAAGATTATTAAGATTTCTCGCTACGCTTCGAAATGACATACATATTGTAAAGCTGTTACTGTAACAGCACACTAGTGCATACTTGCAAAAGTTACCGATATGTCATTTCGACCGAAGGGAGAAATCTTATTCAATGATTATAAAGATTTCTCAGTCACTTCGTTCCTTCGAAATGACACGGTTAATATTGCAAGTAAGCACTAATATTATTGCCAAGGCCGAAAAGATGGGCATTCCCTTACTTTTAGTTTCTCTGGATTCCTATCAGACGGCCAAACAAATAGATGATCTGGAAGCGCTGCCGACAAAAGATGACAAAGAAAAAATCGCTTTAATTGAGAAAATGATCAGCGATCATGTGGATATTAAGAAACTTCAATTGGCAAAATAATTTAACAACAACCCCATTCAAGCGTAAGGCATGAAACAGGAAAAAACAAAGCAAGAGAGTGTCCTGCCATCACAAAAACTACATCAAGTTGCCGATACAGCAGAAAGAGGATTTAAGACGAAAAGAAATTGCATCCGTAATTTCTTTTTTATTTTTGCCATCTTCATTGCAGGCATTATTGCTTATTCCAATTCGTTTGACTGTTCACTTCATTTTGACGACGCTAATTTTTTTGAAAAAATTGATATGATAGGTTCAGCAGGAATAAGCGACTGGCTTAAGCTTTTTCCCAGCCGCCCTATCGGCACCTTGACGTTTGCTCTTAACTATCATTTTCATGGTCTTGATGTCCGGGGATAACACCGGATTATGCCGATGGTTACTATAACAGGGGTACTGCTTACGGTAAACTACTCGGCCAGTTTCAGTTGGCTATTGATGACTTCAATGTGGTTATTGGCCTGAAACCTGATTATACAAAAGCCTATAACAACAGAGGGCTTTCTTATTATGGACTCGGCCAGTATCAGTTGGCTATCGATGACTTCAACAAGGCCATTGGTA
>JQDQ01000040.1 GCA_000747625.2 Smithella sp. SCADC | reverse complement strand
GAAAAGAACGGGCGAGTCCAGCTAAAAATGAATTATTTTAAAAAAATAATCAGGGGACGGATTGCTAAATAACAATCCGCTTGGACAGGGTTAGAGCACTGCTTGATTTAGCAATATCCGTGCCGAACACTACTGACCCGCCAGTTATGATGCCAAAGATATCAACCGTCTAAAATTTCTTACCCGTCTTTCGGCGGAAATCGGTAAGCGCGGCGTCATTGATGTTTTGCGCAAAGGAATTGACTTCCATCCCGCAGGCCATTTTGATTTGTTTTATGGTACGCCATCGGAGGGAAATGCTAAGACGGCACAACTTCATGCCTTAAACCGCTTCTCCATCACGCGTCAACTGGCCTACAGTACCGATGAGACGCGCCGCGCGCTGGATCTGTGCTTGTTTATTAGCGGCCTGCCGATTGCTACCTTTGAATTGAAAAACAGTCTCACCAAACAAACAGTGGAAGATGCCATTGAGCAGTACCGCCGCGATCGCAATCCGCGCGAAAAGCTCTTTGAGCTTGGCCGCTGTGTGGTGCATTTCGCGGTTGACGACAGCGAGGTGCGCATGTGCACGCAGATTGCGGGCAAGGCTTCCTGGTTTCTGCCCTTAAATAAAGGATTCAACGATGGCGCGGGCAATCCGCCCAATCCTCTCGGACTAAAGACCGATTACCTCTGGAAAGAAATACTTACACCGGCAAGCCTGACCAATATTTTAGAAAACTACGCCCAGATTGTCGAAGTTAAAAACAGGAAAACCGGCAGGAAGAAACGCAATCAGGTTTTCCCTCGCTATCACCAGCTTGATGTTGTCAGAAAAACGCTGGCTGATGTGCAAGAGCATGGTGTCGGCAAGAAGTATCTGATTCAACATTCAGCGGGCAGCGGCAAATCCAACTCCATTGCGTGGCTGGCGCATCAACTTATCGGTGTCAAGCGAACGGGTAAGGAAATTTTCGATTCGGTCATTGTGGTGACAGACCGGCGGATTCTGGACGATCAGATTCAAAATACAATCAAACAATTCTTGCAGGTGAAGGCGACAGTCGGTCATGCCGAAAATTCCGGCGATTTGCGCAAGTATATCGAGCAGGGCAAGAAAATCATCGTTTCAACAGTGCAAAAGTTTCCCTTCATTCTGGATGAAATCGCGAATGAAGGCGGCAAGACATTCGCCATCGTGATTGATGAGGCTCATTCCAGTCAAGGCGGCAAGACTTCCGCGGCCATGAGCAAGGCGCTGGGAAAGAAGAAAGACAACGCAGAAGAAGAACCTGATCCCGAAGATACGGTAAATGAAGTCTTGGAACAACGCATGGCGGCACGCAAGATGTTGACCAATGCAAGTTACTTCGCTTTTACCGCCACACCCAAGAACAAAACGCTGGAATTGTTCGGAGAAGCGCTGCCTCCAGACGCCGAGGGCAAGATCAAGCACCGGCCTTTCCATATCTACACCATGAAGCAGGCGATTGAGGAACGCTTTATTCTTGATGTGCTTAAAAGCTATACACCAGTCGACAGTTACTACAAGCTGGTTAAAAGAATAGAAGGCGACCCGGAATACGATACGAAGAAGGCGCAGAAAAAATTACGCCGCTATGTGGAAAGTCACGAGCACGCCATCCGGCTGAAAGCCGAAATTATGGTGGATCACTTTCATGAGCAGGTTCTTGCGGCAGGAAAGATCGGCGGGCAGGCGCGGACGATGGTGGTGACAAGCGGCATCGAACGGGCAATTCAATATTATCACGCGATTAAAAATTATCTGGTTGAGCGCAAGAGTCCATATCAGGCTATTGTTGCGTTTTCGGGCGATCATGAATACGACGGCGTAAAAGTCAGAGAGGCATCTCTCAACGGTTTTTCGAGCGGCGACATTGCCGAAAAAATTCAGAGCGATCCGTATCGTTTTCTGATTTGCGCCGATAAGTTTCAGACCGGTTATGACGAACCGCTTCTGCATACGATGTATGTGGACAAACCGCTTGCCGGCATCAAAGCGGTGCAAACGCTGTCAAGGCTCAATCGCGCCCATCCGCAGAAGTACGATTGCTTTGTGCTGGACTTCCAAAACAACAGCGAAACCATAACTTATGCTTTTCAGGATTATTACCGCACGACGCTGCTGGCGGAAGAAACCGATCCGAACAAACTCAACGATCTGAAAACGGCGCTAGACAGCGCGCAGGTATATTCACCGGAACAGGTTCAAAAAATAGTCGAGTTGTTCCTGAATAATGCTGAACGCGATAAACTTGATCCCATCCTTGATGATTGTGTGATGGTGTACAAGGAATCTTTGGATGAAGATCAGCAGGTGGAGTTCAAAGGCAAGGCAAAAACGTTTTGCCGCACTTATGATTTTCTCGCTTCAATCATGGCGCACACAAACCGCGAATGGGAAAAACTCTCCATTATGCTTAATCTGCTGACGCCGAAGCTGCCGGCGCCTAGGGAAGAAGATTTGTCCAGAGGCATCCTTGAAGTTATTGATATGGACAGCTATCGCGTTGAGAAGAAAGCGGCGCTGAAGATTGCATTGGCGGATCAGGATGCGGAAATTGAACCGGTGCCAACGGATATCGAGGGAAGAAAAAGAGAACCGGAACTTGATCGTCTCAGTAATATCCTGAAAACATTTAATGAACAATTCGGCACGTTGTTCACCGATGCAGACCGTGTTGTAAAACGGATTCGCGAGGACATCGCGCCCAAAGTTGCTGCTGATGCGGCATATCAAAACGCGAAGGAAAATACACCACATACCGCGCGCATGGCCCACGACCAGGCGCTCGGCAAGGTGATGCAATTGCTGCTTAAAGACGATACTCACATTTATAAGCAGTTTGTTGAAAATGAGTCGTTCCGGCGCTTTGTCGGCGATATGGTTTACACACTGACGAATCCTTGATTCAACGGAAATAAATAGACTATTTCTCTTTCCTGACGCCCTTAAAAGGGTCGTGGTCAGCTTTTTGATCAATAAATCTGCCGGTATCCGTATCACGCTTAACCCAGCGATCATTATGAGGATTATGCGTTTGCGAACGATCCGTTACCTGTCCGTGCCGATGGTTGTCACCATAAGGTGGGTTCTT
>JQDQ01000039.1 GCA_000747625.2 Smithella sp. SCADC | reverse complement strand
GGATATTTCCGTGAGCGGCGAGGCGATGACTTTCCTTGTGACAGTCAACGCTTTTCGGATGGAAGTATGATGATCCGTTATCTCTCAGATATGGTTTTTATTGTTATGGCAGCGATTGCCGCTTTTTTTCTGGCGGGGATGCCCGAATATCTGAAGGCGCCCGCACCCCGTCCTGCGCCGGTGTTGGCAGAGGTAAAAACACCACCGGGGGTGAAATCAATAGAAGCCGCGCCCCAAAGCAGCGGTAAGGATATCAGCCGGAGAAATATTTTTACTTCATCCGGCAGCTATAAAGATGCCGTTAAGACTGCTGCCTTACCGGATAATCCTTATCTTCTAGTCGGCATCGTTCAGGAAGGACCGGTGATGAAGGCTATCTTTCGTGAATACACAGGCTCTGTAACAAAAGCAGCCGTGGGACAGCGAATGATTGACGGATTCCAGGTTGCAGTCGTGCAAAACCGGCAAGTTATGCTCAAAAAAGGAAACGAGAAAAAAATGTTCAGTGTTTTTGGCGCTAATCTTTCATCTGTGTCCGGGCAAACTGATGAGAAGAAATTTTCAGATCGTAAACCAATGCTCATCGGCATTCTGGAAGGCGCGGATAAAAAAGCTGTATTTAAAGATCATTCCGGTAATTTGACCATTTTGGAGACAGGCCGGTCTTTGCCTGATGGTTCAGTTATCACCCATATTGATTCCCGTTCCGTGAGATTAACCAACGGAAGAGATAAAAAAGATTTAATACTTTATGCGCAGGCATTTCCAAAAGAGCCGGTTGGGATTGTTCAATCTTTTCCGCAGAATAAACCATCTCCGCCACCGGTTCCGATAAGAAGAAGACCAAATCCCCCGAAACACAAAATGGAAGAACAGGATCCGGGAGGCGGCCAATGATAAAGTTTATTTCGCGGCTGATTATGCTGGCCTGCTTGTTGGGGCTGTTGCCGGTGCCTTTCCCGGTTTTTGCCGCCGATGTCTACACCTTCCATGATGAAGATGGGACAAAATATTATACAAATACACCGGGGCCGGGCTGCACAAAAGTACGGTTTCCTCTTGTAATGAAAAAAGGCGGATCTTCGGCGCGGGCTCACTTCAGTGATCTGAAAATGCGCGACTATGAACCGCTGATCGTTCAAGCCAGCACGAAATATTCAGTTGATTCGGACATCGTTCGGGCCGTCATTAAAGTCGAATCGAATTTTAACAACCGCGCCGTTTCTCCCAAAGGGGCGCAGGGATTAATGCAGCTCATGCCGCAAACGGCTAGAGAATTGGGCGTTACCGATCCTTTTGAGCCGGAGTCGAATATCCACGGCGGCGTCCTGTACCTCAGCAGACTTCTCAATACCCTCAACGGCGATCTTCCATTGAGTCTGGCCGCTTATAACGCCGGATTGGAAAGAGTGATTGCCGGGAAAAAAATTCCGGCGATCCGTGAAACAAGAAATTATGTGAAACAAGTGATGAGTCAATACTCAAAGTTAAAAGGTTATTAATATGAAAAGACACGTTCTGCAAATTCTATTGATTATGATTATTCTAATGCTTTCCGGTTGCGCCACGGCCCCTTTTTCCTATAAGCCTGTCATTATCGATCAGCAGAGAGAAAAAACTGAGCAAACTAAAGAAGTGTCCAATAGTTTAGATAATACACCTCTTGCCGAAACTATCAAAACACAAACTTACGATCAGAAAGCCGCTATAAGACAGCGTCCTCCAAAGCAACCTTTGAATGCACAGAAATTGAAAGCGGTGGAAGGACCGGTATCGATCAATGTTAATCGCATGATGCTGCCGGAATTCGTAATCTATGTTATCGGTGAAACCTTAAAGATTCCCTTTGTCATGGATCAGGCCATGATGGAAGATAAGCGGGTTGTCACGTTTTCCACGCCTCAGCCTATCTCTGCGGATAAGGCACTGGAAATGGTTACCGGTGTGCTGGAAAAATATGATCTTTTTGTGGAAGAAAAGGCAGGCGCTCTTCATGTGATGCAGAAACCATCTATGCCTAAACCAACTATGAATATTCAGTCCGGTCGTGAAATAGACGAAAGCCGGGGCGATGTTTTACAAATTATTCCTCTGAAATTCCTGCGCGTGGCGGAGATTCAATCCCTGATAACCGATTTGTCCAGAGGGAGCGTCCAGATCAAACCCTATGCACGGGAGAATGTTTTAATTCTTCATGGCAGCAGCGTCAATATGCAGCAGATCATCGATTTTATCAACTACTTCGATGTTCCTTCTTTGCAGGATAAAAAAATTCTTTTTATCCGCCTCATCTATTGGGAGCCGGACGAATTCATCGGCCAATTGACAAAAATGCTGGAAGGTATGGGAATTATCGCGGCCAAGACTCCGAAAGAACCCGGTCCGCTGTTTATAGCTGTCCGGCAGATGAATGCTGTTCTCGTCATCGCTCCGGATGAGACGACCATGAAATATATTCTCGATTGGAAAAACAGGCTGGATACCGTGGAAGCGGCGGGTTCGGATGAAAAGGCCTACACATTTGCCCCGCAGTATTCACGCGCTTCTGATATTGTCAATTCATTGCTGGCGCTCTATGGCATAGCTCCCCGTTCCGACAATGCTTCGGGCAGGGATGCATCCTCATCTGCGAAAGCATATCAGACAACCGGTCAGGGTTTTCAGACGCCGGTTGCCGATTCTCAGGGATCAACATTCGGAAGCTCAATCAGTCAGCCTGCCTCAGGAAAAACAGTTTCTTCCGATGCTTCATTCCATGCGGCTTCACTGCCTTCGTTGAAAATCGCCGCCGACAACAACAAGAATGTTGTCATTATGATCTGCTCGCCCTCTGTTTACCGTCAGCATTTGGGACTCCTGCGTCAGCTCGATACACAGCCCAAGCAGGTTTTGATTGAAGCGACCATCGCCGAACTGAGTCTTACGGATGAACTCAAGTACGGTGTTGAATGGTATATCAATAATACTATCAATAACGGTCCGATTACGGGAGGAACTTTGGGACATCTCATCGACACTGCCACATCGGGAAGTCTGGGCATGGTTTTTAATTATGTCACTTCCACGGCGAATTTCAAGGCAATGATCAATGCCCTGGCGACGAAAAACAAGGCCAATATTCTTTCGACTCCTCGTTTGACCGTTTTGGACAACCATGAGGCCGTCATCCAGATCGGTCAGGATGTGCCCGTAGCCACCGGTGAGCAAACCACAGCCGCTTTCACCGGCACCGAACCGACTATCCTGAGGTCGATCCAGTACCGGAGCCTGGGAATCATCCTGAAGGTGAAACCGACGATCAATACGGAAGGCCTGCTCACTCTGGAATTGACCCAGGAGGTTTCCGATTTGTCGAAGAGCACCGGAGTCGGCGATTCGCCAATTATTGCCATCCGCCGGATTAATACATCCGTTGTGGCCGCTAATGGACAAACAGTGGCATTGGGCGGACTGATGAAACAGCAAAAAGGAATTATTGAGAGAAAGGTACCCTTGCTTGGTGATATACCTTTGATCGGCAATCTTTTTAAGGTCACGGAAAATACAGATGACAGAACCGAATTACTCATTTTGGTAACGCCGACCATCCTGACCAAAACAGATGATGCCACCAAGATTACAGACGAACTGAAGAAGGAAATCAAATGGATGAAGTTTTAAAGGAGTGTCTCTTATGAAAAATACAAAACGAAAAAAAGAAGCCGGATTTACCCTGATCGAAATTCTGGTCGTGGTAATCATCATCGGTTTTATCGCCTCTCTTATCGCGCCCAACATCATGGGACGATTTGAACGGTCCAAGGAAGAAATCGCCAAGGCCCAGGTCGAAATGCTCTCCTCGGGAGTCATGTCCTTTAAAGTTGATATGAACCGCTACCCGGCAAAACTGGACGAATTAATCCAGTCGAAAGAGCCTAAATGGCGGGGACCCTACCTTTCCAAGCAAACCCTGCCGAAGGATCCCTGGGACAGGGATTACATTTTTAAAGCGCCCGGCGAGCACGGAGCATTCGACCTTTATTCGCTTGGGCCGGATGGAATATTAGGGGAAAAATCAATCAAAAACTGGTGAACAAAACCATGCTGGAGCAACTTCTTAAAGAACATTGTTCGATCAAGCCCGAGATTTTCGCCAAGGCGCGGGAAATTCATAAAGAACAAGGCGGCGGCATTGGCCGTGTCCTGGTGCGGTTAGGCGCAATAACCGAAGCGCAGCTAATCGAATCACTTGCTGCCGGTTTAAAATTGTCCATTTATCAGGGTGAAGATATTAAGGATGATGAAATATTCCCGCTGCTGGAGGAGAAGCTGGATATCAATTTCCTCTTCAATCACCAGATTTTTCCCATCAAGGCGGACAGGGAGCGCGGCATTCTTTATGCCGTTACCGACGATCCTTTTCAGCATAGCATCTTTGATTATGTCATGGACAAGACCGGCTGGAAGATTGCCCCGGTTCTGGCGCCGGACGGAACCGTTAAAGAACTGATCAGGGGCTACAGAGGCGATACGGGCCGAGACTTTGTTTCCCTTGACGGCGAACAAGACACGGCAAAACTAAAAGAAATGGCCTTTGAAGCGCCGGTTGTCCAGTTTCTCAATCATCTTTTGGGCCGGGCAGTAGAGTTGCGGGCCTCTGATATTCATATCGAATCGTCGGAACATCGTTACCGTGTACGGTTGAGAATTGACGGCATTCTCCATGAGAAGGACGTTCTGGAAGAACAATTTTATCTGGCGGCAGTGTCAAGGGTCAAGCTCTTGGCGGGACTGGATATCGCGGAAAAGCGTCTTCCGCAGGACGGCAAGTTTTCCACACGGATTGCCTCTCACCTGCTCGATATTCGTGTCTCGACAATTCCCACAGTCAGCGGCGAAGGAGTTGTCCTGCGTCTTCTCTACCGGGAAAAGCTCAGCTTCGATCTGGAAAATCTGGGGATGGAAGCGGATCACCGGCGCATGATTACCGAAGTTATTAAGCGTCCCCATGGCATGTTGCTGGTGACCGGCCCGACCGGGTCGGGAAAAACAACAACCCTTTATTCCATGCTCACCCGTTTAAACAGCGAGGAACGAAAAATCATTACCACGGAAGACCCTGTGGAGTATCAGCTTCAGGGCATCAATCAGATTCAGGTGAAAAGCGAAATCGGCCTGACATTTGCCGGAGCTCTGCGTTCCATCCTGCGTCACGACCCCGATGTCATCATGGTCGGAGAAATCCGGGACAAAGAAACGGCGGAGATATCCATCCAATCCGCGCTGACCGGCCATTTTGTCCTTTCCACTCTGCATACCAACGATGCGGCCAGCAGCCTCTTTCGCCTTACGGAGATGGGCATAGAAGGATACCTCATCAACGCCGCCGTTACAGGGCTTATTGCCCAACGGATTGCCAGACGCAACTGTCCGTTTTGCAGCCGTCCCGATGAGCCTCCCGAATACCTTCTTGAACAATACGCAATACATAACATCAGGAAGCGCTTTGCCGATCTCATCCCCGATGGCCCGGCCTACATGAAAGGCGAGGGCTGTCCGCAATGCGCCGGCACCGGTTACCGGGGACGCACGGCCATCTTTGAACTCTTCGATTATACGGATGACTTAAGAGAAGTGTTCCTGAAAACAATGTCGCTGGAAGCCTTACGGCAGGCGGTGTTAGCCCGTCCCGGTTTTCGACATCTTCGGGAAGACGGCATGATCAAGGTGATGAAAGGATTGACCACCATTGAGGAGGTGCTGCGGGTTTGTTAAACGACTTTGCCTATGCCGGTATTGATCAGATGGGAAAAGAAGGCCGGGGCGTCATCGCCGCCGCGGATCGCAAGGACGCGCTCGCCCGCCTGAAAGAGCGAGGGCTGACCGTCATCGAACTC
>JQDQ01000038.1 GCA_000747625.2 Smithella sp. SCADC | reverse complement strand
ACCGGGCACCTTTCTGACGCATATATTCCAGATTATCTTCACTCACCATGCCGCGATCCATTACCCGAATCCGGGTGGCTTTGCCGTATTTGCTCTCCATGATTGGGATCATGTCCTTCGTGGTAGTAACACTAACTGCGGAAGATGGGTTAATGCCCGCGAGAAAATTGCAATGCTTCAGCCTGTTCCCTCTGGATAGGCTGAAAACCAGAAAAAAAGAAAGCAAAATCGTTTGTCGAGGGAGTGGTGCGCTTAAAAATGGCCAATCATTAGTTATTCCACAAGGTTATAGCAATACTTGGAGCTTTTTTGAAATTTTTAATTTTTTTAGGCGGTGGATTTAGGATGGTAAAGTCCCTTGACACTTCGGATCATGTGATGCCTTTTGCCACCTGTTTCAGATAGTCATTAAGCGTTACAGCCGAAATATCCCGGCTCAGCGGGATTGATTTTTCTGTCAGCGACAGAATCCGTCCGTCATTTACTTTCAATTTTGAAAACAGTTCTTTAAATCGGGTGATATGCGAGCCCATGCGCATATTGGGCGTTTGATTTAGCTTTATTTCCACGGGCGTGACCGTTTCGAATGATTCCTCTATCAACAAATCAACTTCGAGGTTATTGTTCGTCCGCAAAAAGAACAGATTCCCTCTGCGGCCCCGGTTAAAAAATAATTTGATGGTTTCCGCAATGCAGAAATTTTCAAAAAGCGGCCCGGCCAGCGGTCCTTTCAATAAATGGTCGCGATCTCTGATCCCCGTGAGGTAGCAAACCAAGCCAATATCCAGAAAATAAATTTTCGGTGATTTCGTAATCCGTTTGCCCAGATTAACATAATATGGCGGCAATAAATAAATGATTCGCCCCGCTTCTAAAATGGACAACCAGCTTTTGATGGTCGGCAGGCTGACCCCCAAATCATTGGCGAATTGGGACATATTTAATATCTGTGAACATCGGCTGGCCAAAAGCTGAAGGAAATGCTGAAAGTCACTCAGGTTGCCGACATTATACAGACTGCGCACATCCCTTTCCAGATAGGTTTGCACATATGCTCCCGCCCACACCGGCACATCGAGATGGGCATTCAAGGCAGGCTCAGGATAGGATGTCCGGAGTGCAGCGTGAATAAAAGCCTCCTTTGTGCTGTTCAGGGAAATGGACGTTTTCTTTTCTTCAACGGAAAACGGCAGCAAATCCAAAAGCGCTATCCGGCCGGCAAGTGAATCGCTCAGATTTTTAATCATGGTGAATTGCTGCGAACCGGTAAAAACATATGCGCCCATTTTGTCACGGCGCTCATCCACACGCATTTTAATGTAAGACATCAGATGCGGCGCCCACTGAATTTCATCAATGATGACTTTCTCTCCCGCCGTATCCAGAAAAAGGCGGGGATCGGAAAGAGCGCGCTGACGGGTCAGGGGATCATCCAGCGTGATATAATTGTATTCGGGTAACGTGTTGGTCAAAAGCGTTGACTTTCCGGACTGACGCGGCCCTGTAACAGCGAGGCAGGGAAAAGATTTAATGATCCGCTTAACGCAAGATTCCATTTGGCGATGAACGTATTTCATGAAAAGTATGCTATGACAAAAATACATCTATGTCAATACATATTTAAAGTATAAACTTACATTTGTATCGGTTAGAAGAGGGGTAAAAGAGAATTTATTTTTTTCCCGGTCGTCTGTGCTAATCGGGCTGGATTTGTAGCGACCTTCCCATAAACCGCCCGCCATTTTTCGGATACATCTTTAA
>JQDQ01000037.1 GCA_000747625.2 Smithella sp. SCADC | reverse complement strand
ATCTACCGATGTGTTGCCATAAAACCTTATTTCCTTGATTGATGAAGCACTGTCTGCAAGACCCGTCAGGAACAGCTCCAAATCCACTTTGGAAAAACCGGCGGCCGGGTATGAAGCTGCATCCATGAATCGTCCTTCTCCGCAGGCGATAACATGGATCATTGATCCGTATGGGTAGATGTAAATCCCGGACGGCGAAGAAAGAAAAACAAGGTCCTCGGGAATGACATAACCAAAGGCAAAAGACTTTTTTAAAAGTTCAAGAGGCTCCCGCTCCCACGCCCATACATCAAGAATGACGTGTGTGGGATATGTCTTAGCAATTTTACAGTGAAAAGAGCAATTAACCATGGGAAAAAGGTCCGGTGCTTCCATCTCTACTGCCCGCAGGAGTTTATCCATTTTCATCGGAGGATACTGCTTCCTTATACGGATAACTTTACTTCTTCCTAAAATAAGAATCCGCCGCTGTCTACCGCCGGAGACAGGCTTAAGCCCCTCAAGAGAACCTGAGTAAAGAAGTTCGGATTGACCCTGACCGGCCATCTGATAAATCTCCACCCCTTTCTCTCCTAAATATGCGGTTTGCCATTTGGACACCGGATTATTCCTCCTGCCAGTAGTGAATGAAATAGGGATAGAAAGTACCGGACCTCATCGTGAGTCCTGTGCTGATTTTACAGAGGCTCCGGGGAATACCGGTGCGCACGATAACATCCAGATAGGATGAAGGCGTAAACCATCCCTCCGGTTTTTCCAGATAAAACATCTTGCCCGTTAAGGCGACCAGTTCCGGCATTGTTTTTATTGTTTTCTTTGCTACATAAGATTTGATTTTCTCCACCTTGCTGTCATCAATACTTAAAGTAGCTTTCAATACGGAATCACCGGCTGTATTGGGATTAAAGCCGGTATTGGGCATGATCGTCAGGAAAGGAGAAATCCGTTTATAAAGGTCCGCATCGACGCCCCGGAGCAGAACCAGTTCTTCCATATACTGAAGATCATAATTCCTTTGAGTATAAGGAAACCCCTGGCTTCTGTAATACGGCGCTTCCGCGCCGTTTACCCGGGCCAGATCATCCCGGTCAATCCAGTCCAAAAAACTATCCATAAATATTGCCGCCCTCGCCGGGTCTGTTTCATTACTGACCAGTCTTTGCAGGGCATCGGGGGTTTGTGTTGTCAGAGAAAGCCGCCCGTTGCTGTCCTGAACGCGGATAAAAACACCGCCGGAGATCATCACTTCTGATCCGTCAAGGGGTATTGATTTCAGATTGGTAATGCCGCTTTGAGCGACCAGAATTTTATTCTCCGTCATCTGACCTGTAAGCATAAGATAGATGAATGTATCATAGGCTGAACGCGTTTTGATGATGGCCTCCGCTTTGTCCCGGAGACTTTCAGAAGATCTGATATGCTCTTTGACCAGCCAGTTGAAACTCAGGCCAAGAGCAAGAATCACAGCCGCCAGAAGCGCGATCAGAATTGTTACAGAACCTCGTTCATTGCTCATATCTGTCTGCGTAGCCCCGCTTCATCTGCGAATTCACATGGATCGCGTACATGAACATTTTTTTTTCATTACCTTTCATATAGTCAATGCGAACCAGCAGGGGAAGCTGTAAAGTCTCAACTCCTTCAAAAATCCTGCGCCATTTATGCTCTTCATCCCGGACATTATATCCGTAAAATTCAAATTGAATCCTGTCGGCGCCGTCGAGAATTTTGATTGATCGGCCCCTTCGATAAGCGCCCGACGCGAAGTCCTCTTCGAGATCCCGGTAAGATTTGGCGTAAACGGGGAGTTCATAATAAACAAGTTTTTCTTTTCCATCTTCCGTTTTTTCTTTTCTTATCCAGACGACAACAGGTTGATCCCCGGCAAAAGGCGCCAACGTTACAAAGGAGACTCCTTCCTGATTTCCTCTGAAATAGGGAAACCAGCCGCCTGTGTTCGTATGCACATAATAATCAATGGTTGAATGAAAACTTTTATCTGTCCAGATATTCTGAGCGTAATCCCAGAAACAGAGCCCTTTCTCAACAAGCCCCTGGTATTGTTTCAACCCCTGATTCAAGGCCATTCCCCCTAATAGAAGCATCGCCGATAAAATGGCCATCGCCACAATGACTTCTATAAGAGTATAGCCTGAAACAGTGCGTCTCTCACCGCCGGTACAAAGAACGGGAACGGAAAACATGGATGGAATACTCCCTGGCCGATCTTTTGTAGTCCAAAAGAAAATCAACCCTATATAAAAACAGATCGTGCGAATAATTTTGCCTGACCGCAATCCCGACCGGAGAAACATTTCCCCTTTCAATCTGCTTGTCGCTTGCCAGAAGGCGTGCCTGCCATTTCATGATTACACCATCACCCAGGTCTTCCATTCCGGATTGTCTTTCCAGTTCTGCAATCTTTAATAGACTTCCCGCCTGCAACAATTTTGCCGACAGAAGATTGACCCTGTTCACTCTTTCCATGTGGTCAAATCCCATTCTGAAGAGATACATGGCTGACGCGATGCTCGCTGTCAGAATAAGGCCGGCAATCAATACCTCCAAAACCAGAAATCCCCGCGAGTTTTCTTCTCTCATATCTCTCCTCTTTCAAGAGAAAGATCACCCAGAGGAGATTTAATCACGAGGTTCTGAACTACATCTCCCACGTTCAATGCAATGACGCCTCCGGACGATGTCCCGTTCCGAAAAATAATTATAGGTTCTGAGATATGGACATTTATCTCTTTGAATATTTTCTTTTCTCCGTCGACTGTCATATTGCCGTCCTGCGATGATAGAACCTTACGTTCACTATAGAGGAAAGCGTCCCGCCGTAATCCGGAAACGTAAGCCATGACTTCCTGAGCGCGCAGAGAGGCATTGTACGTTGCATACATGCCGTATGAAACCGGCAGGGTAACCGTTAAAATCATCCCCATGAGAATGATAACGATGAGGAGCTCGACGACTGTAAATCCTTTTTTTTCCCACATATAATTCAAACCGGTATCCGATACACGAGTGCTTTTAGATGTTTTTTGTTGCATTATTATGACAGAATGATGATGTTTGTGTTAATTAATGATAATACCATGATATTATAGGGTATTACCTGCCTTTCTGGGTTCAGGAAGGATTTCTTGTTTTTGCCGGCGCATTAAGTAAATCAGAAGCAGCACGGGCAACAAATAATGTCCCGCCACAGCCTTTTACCGAGTGGTAGTACGCTAGTGCTTGATTTCAATATTAACCGTGTCATTTCGAAGGAACGAAGTGACTGAGAAATCTTTATAATCATTGAATAAGATTTCTCCCTTCGGTCGAAATAACTTTTGCAAGTATGCACTAGAAGAGATTCTCAAGCAAATCAGCGGATCAACTCGAGAATGCTAATTATAATGAGATAGATTGCAATAAAATAATTCAATATTGGAAGATTGTCCCTACTGCTCGACTTCATGATATTTCTCCTTCGCAAGAATAGTATGTACATTGAATCGCCAGAGGCAAGGTGACCACCCCACCTTGCCTCTGGCGTTCCTTTAAGAAGTTACCGAATCCACTAATTTTTATGGTACAGTAATTCACCCATCCCTTTCATAATGAAAAACCCGAACCGATCATGAAAATTAAATTGATCGATCCGGGTTTCCTGGTTCCTTCGGCCCGTTAGAAATGCTGACCAAGTTGGGGTGCAACCTGGTCAGATTCCGGAGTAAGTCGGGGGAGGATGGAGACACTCCGGAATTTCTAACGGGTTTAATGAGGCCGGCAAAGTGCCCTTCAATGACTTAAATTTGCCAATGAGTAAATCACATCTTTATTACAACATAATAAATGCCCTGTTAAGATTTTATGACATTAAACTGCCCTGCCAAAAGACGGGCAAAGTCCCGGCTACTTGCCTTCAACACCTTTCTTCCACAACTCCTGTTCGAGTTTTGGTATATCCGCGCCGGATATCGGCGTCTCGTTAATTATGAAGAATGGTGTGCTGGATATCCCCATTTTAGCCGCAACCGACTCGTGTATTTTTATCAGATCGTCAACCTCTGCGCTTTTACATGTCTCATATTTTCCATTGTCGATCTTTCCTTTCATAACTTCTTCAAAAGCTTTGCCCTTATCTTGCTGACAAAGGATGTAGCGCACCTTATTTTTAGCGTCGGGATGCATGGGTAGCGGCATGAAGAATGTGTACTTTGTCACATCGGTGCGCTTCTCAAAAAACTCGGCGGCTTTTCGGCAATAAGGGCAATCCGGATCGGTAAACTCTATGACAATATGCTTTCCTGTACCTGCCTTTACCGCTTTGTCCAGAGGCAGATCTTTAGCTTTCCGGACTATTTCCTGCCCAATTTTGGCTTGCAATTCTTGCGTTCTATCGGCGGTAAGGTTCCGCTTGGCTTTGTCGAACATCTGCCCGGCAATGAGAATGCCTTCCTTGGGCGCATAATAATATATAGTCTGCCCCACCGTAACTTCATAAAGTCCGGCAACCGGAGACGAGGCGACAGAGTCAATTTTCAGATCGGAAAAATTAGTTTTCAGACTCTTTTCAACATCAGATTCGGCAAAGACAACTCCCGAATACATGATTACTGCAATACACACCAACAAGCAACTTACGAGCTTATTCATAGTTAATACCTGTTTAATCCTTTCCACTGATGATATTATTATAATTTAACATGATAATTTGTATAGCTGAAAAACATTACAGAGGTATTACAGAATGATTAATTTATTTGCCTGAATCCTCCTGCCCAAATCCTCTTGACAGTTAAATTTCTATTTCATATACTTCTCAACAAAAAAAATTCTTATCATTGACTCTTTACCGTGTGTGCCGGTTTATCATTGACATCATATGAAATATCTTTCTTTTCGCACTTTTCTTATCTGCATCCTTTTACCGCCTGCATTTTATTTGCTTACACTCCAGGGCTTGGAAATTTTTTTTCATCATAAATGGTCTGCGGAATTACGGGAGGCCATCGTCTCTGATACCCGCCCCATGATGGAGGGAAAAACGCGCATTGAAGATGATATTGCCGGAATAATCGGACGACACCGTGATACCAGCTACGGAATAAAAGCCGGAATCCAGGCTGAAATTTTTGTCATGACCAGGACCAATAGATTGCTCTATCCCCAATCTAATTTCCAAAAAGCCGGCAGATTCGGCCCTTATATTGATCATAAAAAAAAGAATCCAGCTTCCCCGGAAGACATGGCCCGGATTGCTGAAAATAATCAGAGGACTTTGCAAGAAGGCATTCAACTGGTACTGAATGTGAGTATCCCCAGAAACTCATGGCTGTCAATTGGAATTCTGACTGTGTACATCATGCTTTTTGTTTTTCTTCCTTACCGGGCCTATTTGTTAAAAACCAAAGAAGCCAGGGAACTTAAAATCAGTAAACAGAATGCCATTGAAGCGGCCAATAAAAAATTAACGGATGCCCAGGAAAAGCTTGCCGAGGTCTCCGCCAGGGAGATGAAGGATCAGTCGGAAATAACACAACTTAAAGCAGATTTGGATTTGGCCGGCACAAAAGTGCGTGCGACAGAAAACGAGGCTCTGGCAGAGCTCGAAATACTCGATCTGGACCTTCAAAAGAACATCAAATTGAAAGAAGAACTGGAGACCGAAGTCCGTCGCCTTGAGAAAGAACTAAGAAAAATTGAATCGTCGCCGATTACCATAAATAAACAACAAAAAGAGATTATCGACACCACAAAACGGTTTAAAACACTCTACAAAAACCTTGAGATTTCCTCGCGCGCAATTGACGGATTTATTGACCTTGAAACAAACCTGCAACTTCAGTCAGAGGAGTTGATTCACACTATAAATGAGGATGGAAGCAAAGTTCCTGTAAAGCGAAAGGTCTATACAAGAAAAGGGGCACTCCCTGTCTTTGAATGTGAATTCGGCCGCAGCGGCAGAATCTATTGGAGCACTGGATCAGGCGGTAAAAGACAGGTCTGGGTCATCGGCACCAAAAACACACAGAATAAGGATCTGGCATATATCGATAAACTTTAAGCCTTATGTATGGCATTCGTAACGCTGTTCTTCTTCTCACTTTTTATGGCGCTCTTGGTGTTTCTTATCAAACCGGGCGGCAGCAAAATCGCCGTTATAATTAATGACTGCCCAAACAGTTTTTGTATGCGGATCAACTCCATATGTGCCTAACTCGTAATCAGAGAGCCCTGGATCATACACAAATTTCTTCTTCCCGCCGAAATTTTTATCTACGGCGTTTATCCAATTGCCCTGAGTATCTTTGGTGACCAAGCCGAATAAGCCCTGCTTCAGTTCCTTATGATTCACGCTGTCATGGTCGTAGCTCAATGATGAAGTACTTTACATTGTTGTTCTGCAAGCTGGCAAGGAAAGCATTCTGCCAAGCCGGATTCGCATTCGTATAACCGCTGAAAAGTGAATCCTGATGATTTTCGGCGATGAGGGGCTGATGTGAGAAAACAAAGGCATGCCGGGCGCCTCGGGTGTTCTTGTCCAGCCTGCTGCTGATCCAGGACTGCTGATCGAAGATGGAGTAACCATATGAGTAACCGGCAGTATCAACTCTCTTGCCCGGAGTTGCCCAATCGTCGATGATGACAAAGCGGGCATTACTTCCCTCCGGACCATAGTCAAAGGAGTAGCTCATGCCGGTAAGATCAATGCTGACCGGGGAAGGGCTGCTGCAGTTGGCGGCTCCGAAAGTATTGCTTAGGCACTTAGTCTGTGGAAAATTGTTTTGAAACGCCGCGATGGCATAGCCATTGGCTGTTCCGCCTTTTGTTTCGTGGTTGCCGCGCATGGGGAAAAAGCCTATGCCCGCATCATAGAGCGCCTGTGCGGCATTGGCTCGCCTCGTAACATCGGCATCATTGCCGTTCTCAGTTAAATCACCAACCTGAATGACAAATTTCACGCCTTTGTTGATGAACTGTTGATTTATCTGATCAATAATCGAGACCGGGACGCCGCCGGGATTGTTTCCGGCAGGGTCGGTGGCGAGTGTCCACTGGGTATCGCCCATAACGCCGAAACTCCATACCTGGGATGAAACCTGAACAGCAGGTGTAGTGTGAGATTGTGGGCTGCCGCAGACTCCCATAACCGCTGTAAGCAGCAACGTCAAAATAACTGTTGCCGTATATAATGTTTTGAAGCTAACTAATTTTCTCATAATAAGATTTTTATTCCTTCCATAATTTTTAAGGATTGTCTAAAAATATCAGGCACACCATCAAACATGTTTAAAGAAAAACGCGAAGGTGCCGGTCAAAT
>JQDQ01000036.1 GCA_000747625.2 Smithella sp. SCADC | reverse complement strand
CGTTTGCTTCAATAGCTTCCTCAATGAAAGCATCGAGGAATTCATCGAAACCATCCTGCCGATTCCGCGTGACGATAAGTTGTCGTCCAATTTGAGCGAACTCGTCATAATATTTTTTCTTGCGAAGTCGTTTATTCACGTTTTTATTTTTTCGTATTGATTGGTTATGTAAAAAATGGAATCGTTGTCCCTTTTTCTATCAAATAGATTGCTAAAGAATCAATATCTGAATAAAGTGTGTCTAAAAAATATGATCCAAGACCTTCAGATTGCTTTTCATAAAACCGGTAACCATCAATCAAGTCCTGGCTTGCAGATGTAAGTATTTTAATTTTCATGCTATGGATTTTTCTATGGTTTTCTTTGCAGTATTCAAATCAATAAATACATCCTTTCCATTACTAATTCCGTTTTCTCGATCATTCAAAATTTTCTCGTGCCAAGGTGGCGATGATATGCTGTCTGCTTTTTTACATAAGTCATCCCAAATAGTTTCCATAGTTTGAAATTTCTCTTCTATCGACATTTTTCTCAACAGATAAAGCAATTCCCATATCTTCTTCTCCTTTCTGTTGTCTTTCCAACAGCGCCGTTGATTTAGCGTTTGATTATTTAAGCCAATTTGCTATAAAAATCAAACAATTATTATTGAACTCATGCTACCGCCGATACGGCGCCCATCAATTTCAGCCGCTCCTGGCCGGTATAACCAAGAGCATCGTCCAAAATAACCGGCGTTCCGCCATCCTTTACCACTATCATGGACTCATCAACAGGCAAAATAAACTCCCGCTTTGCCGCAAAGTCCGTATACATGCGGATTTCATAATTTCGGGGCGCGGTTTGCCAAGTCCCGTTCAACTGCTCCCACCGCATAAATCGGCGTCAAACAGCGTTTCCCTTTACCTTCGCTGTTACGCGCAGACAATACATACGATCGTTCCGGATGATACCGTGCTTCAAAAACATCAAGGCTTTTCGAGTGCGTCACTCTGCCCGATTTGACTTCCAGGGGAACAATACCAAGATCGGTTGAAAGCAGAAATTCAATTTCAGATGTTTTTCCCGTCCAGCAATACAGATTTGCCGCCCCTGACGCCGTCAATTCCTGGGCCACAAAGTTTTCGGCAACATATCCCTGATAACTTCCAAAACCGGACTGCAATATCGTCGCCGGTTGAATGTCGCTGATTGCGCCCAGCATTCCAACATCAAACATATAGAGCTTGAATTTATTTTCGGAAGCATAGGCGGAAAGCGGTATTGCCGCCGTATCCAGTGTAAAGGTTTTAAGAATAAGCCCGGCATTTGTCAGCCAGTTGATCGGGCCGCTCAGCCTTTCAAATCCGCGCATACCCGGGACCGCGTCTTTAAACCTGAACTTCGGGGCCGAGCCATCCAAGTTCCTTGCAAGCTGCGCCGGGACATTGCGCCACAACCGTTCGATATGAATCGCATTGGTTTTTCCGCTGTGTTTGGCAATATCCGCAAGGTATGCGCTGAAAAGATCGCGTTGAATTTTCCGGACGCGGGTCATTGTTTCAAACAGGTTGGTTCGATCATTGGCATAGACCATCACAACGGACGGCAATCCTCCGGTGACAAGATACCGCTTCCATTGTTCCCACAACCGGTCATGCGCAAGCGCCGGATAGGGATCATGAAGATTCCGATTCTGCAGGAGCCCGCAAAGCTCCTCCTCTTCGGTCCCTTCCAGAAATTCCTCGAAATCCAGCGGATGCAGGTCGATGAATTCAATTTTGCCGACTGGAAACGGCTCGGCATTCAATGTGACCCCAAGAAGCGACCCTGCGGCGCATAGTGCACAATGGGGCATTTCTTCGTAAAAATATTTTAAGCTGGTCAAGGCGCGGCCACAGCGTTGGATCTCGTCGAAAATGACGATGTCCTGCCCGGGATCGATATTGATATTTCGGTAAAACCGCAGTTCATCGATGATGCGCTGCGGCTTAAGGTCTTTTTCGAATATCTGCGCAATCCGTTCATCTTCTTCAAAATTAAAATAATGACAATTCCTGAATTCCTTTTGCCCGAATTCCTTGAGCGAAAACGTCTTGCCAACCTGCCGCGCACCACGTAAAATCAGCGGTTTTCGTTGAGCAGAATTTTTCCATGCAATAAGTTTTTTTGTAATTTTACGATTCATGTTTAACACAATATCACTGTTGCGTATTATTTGCAAGCAAATAATACTATTTATGGTACTTTTATCTGCCTGAGTTCAGGTCAAGAGGGGTCTGGAAAGGTCAGTGTCTCATATTTCAAAAAAGAATACCTCAAACTCCCTCTTAAATTTCAGATTTCATTCTGTTGGTATTCGTCGGCACTATCGTATCAATTCTATGCTTCTCTGTTCTTGAAACAGATCGTCTGCTTGAATAAATCGCCTGTATTTATTCTTCAGCGCTTTTATTGTCTTTCCGGGTCACGCAAACTGAAAGGGATTCATCAGTTGCGCGTCTCTCATCTTCCTCAAGAATCATGATCTTTTTTCTAATTGAGAGAGCTCAAGGCAGGTCACTTGGCCCCCGTGGTCGCATAGGGCGCCTGCGCGAACCGGAGGCCCATTGACCGGAAAGCTTCCTTCCCCCGTACTGTCAAATCGGTGATGAAGAGAAACTGGTCGCGGCTCTCCTTCACGTAAGCCTTTAGTCGGTATTGTGTTCCCCGGGGTTGTTCCATGACGATCACGGAAACCGGTGTGTCCGGTTTCCGGTGGATGCTGGACTCTGCAATCTGCGCCAGTTGCGCTTGCACTCCCACAGCGTCATGGTCGGGGTGCAGGTAAAACTCCGCGACACACAGCAGGCTTCGATTGCCGCTGGTAGCATTGGCGATGCCTTCATCCATTGTTGCAGCGTCCGCCACATTGCCAATGAAAGAAAGCAAACCAATATGTGGGCTTGGGTTCTTTCTTTTTTCTGATGATAAATGGGCCTCATTCCAAGGTCGTGTTTGGTTGTGCGAAAGGCATCTTCCACTTCGGTTAATTGGATATAGGTGCTCCATAGCGTCTGGGGATCAGCTTCTGTCCAGCATGTTCTGAGCAAACCGGTTCAGAATGGCATTCTCCTTTTCCCTGCGTCCCTGTGAGCGGCACAAGACGAAGGTTTCTGATTGAGCATCAGGACAGGGACACAATCGGACTTCTACACCAGACTGCACTTCTTCCCAGTCCTGTTCAAGAAGTTGCTGTTCGAACTTCTTCAACATAGCCTTGGAAGTGCCGACCAGGTACCGGGCACCTTTCTGACGCATATACGCCAGATTATCTTCACTCACCATGCCGCGATCCATTACCCGAATCCGGGTGGCTTTGCCGTATTTGCTCTCCATGATTGGGATCATGTCCTTCGTGGTAGTAACATCAACATGATTGCTTCTGTCAGTGAATTCCGCACATTAATATATACAGGCGGCGAACCGCTGGTGAGACCGGACATCTTTGAACTGCTCAGACACTCTCAAAAGGCGGGACTGGCCAATATCATCGCCACAAACGGCACCTTAATCAATGAAGAAATGGCTTTTAAATTGAAAGATCACGGAGTAGTCTGTAATGCCATCAGTATTGACGCAGCCAATCCTGATACTCACGACATGGTCCGCAACAAACCGGGAGCATTCGATCTGGCACTTCGCGCTATTGAAGCTACTAAAAAAGCAGGCATTCTTCTGCAAATAAACACTACGGCAATGGAATACAATATACCTGATTTACCTGAACTCATCGATTTCGTTGATAACTGCGGTGCCGGGATCACGCTTATGTATCAGCTCGTAGCTGTC
>JQDQ01000035.1 GCA_000747625.2 Smithella sp. SCADC | reverse complement strand
AATTTTCGGTTGACATTCCCAGCTGATCTTCAATACAGCCCTGAATGCCTTTTAAATGACGGAAGAAGGGCATAGAAGGGAAGGAGGCAGGGAACGATTTTAATATTTCAACATCTTCAGGAAGAATCGGAACGGACTTATAAGTTTTTTCTTTCGGATGTGGAAAATAAAGATATCCGTTTCCGGTATCAATTTCGCCTTCTTTTAATTTAATCATTTCAGCCGGACGAATAGAGAAGTAAGTTGCAAGCCATTTAATCCCTAAATAAACTTTGGGATTCGGGCATATCCTTTTCACTTCTTCAATAATTGCTCTTTGTGTAGCTTTGTCAACTGTGCGCCTGTATCCGAGAACAAAAGACACTTCGGGAAATTCCGGCAATTCTGTTATTTCTTGCCGTTTCAACATCCACTTATAAAAAACATGCATTGTAGAAATGATATTGTGTTTTGTCTTATCTGATAAATTGAGAGTGTTTAAAAAATCTTCAAAGTCTCCGCATTTTAATTCTTTAACATTTCTATTTTGGAAATAATTTTGAGCATGGTTAATATGCGGCTTCATGTTCTTCGATGTCTTAGGATTTACAGCAGCAAGAAACTTGTTACTCATATTTACAAAGCCTAAAGGATTATCTCTTTTATAATCTCTTTCGTCTAAAGTATTTTCGTCAGTCTTAAATCTTAATCCTGTAAGAAATCTTTGCGCTTGTTCGTATGACCGGAAGCGTTTCAAGATTGTGCCGAATTTAACAAATAATCTTGTCGCCCTGATATTTTTATGATTTGGGCATGCGAGACCATTGCCATTGTCTTTAAACAGACTGCCGCAGACAGGACACTTTTCAGAACTATAAATACCGCCTTTCATACACATACCCCCTTGAAGGAAATGTATGACGTTTTTTTTAATGGCGGTCAATATCATTTTTCATGCCACCTTGGATGATATATACTCTGACCTTCTTTAAGCGGCGGTTCTTCTCGATGATATTTTGCACGTTTTCTTGTGACTTTTTCTTGAACTTCCGAGGGATCGGGATGATGTTTACTCACTTCATTTACATATGAATTAATGCAGTCTTCCATATTGACAGGTTTGTTTTGATCAACTCTTTTTATTTCCTGATTGATGGCGTGCAAGGATTGTATTAATCCATTTGCCTGTTGCATCAATTTCTTTTTATCCTCCTTAACGGCTTTTTTTCTAACCAAAGGTTCAGCACCCTGAACACCTTTGAAGCCGTCTTGAATTTCTTCATACCATTTGAAAGTTGATCTCAGTGTGTAGTGCAATCCCGGACGATCTTGAAATTTCAGCCAGTCTTTTGTGCAATACGCCCATGCTTTATCAGCTTTTTGAAAAAGATCATCAGGCGTTTTAAGATCAATATCATTTAAAATTTCTCTTCGTAGCTGAAATTCAATCCGGATTATTTTTTTCCCTTCTGGAACTTCTTTGATACCCCATATGTCATACATCCATTCTTTTTTTGATTTTTGTTGGATTTCTAAAGGTTTGTCGTATAGCCGAGCTGAAATAACACATTTTCCGATTCCTATACCTGTCAGCTTTTTATGACGGAAATGGAGTGTAGCGTCAGCCGCCCGTGTTACGACATATTCCATTAGTTCAGAAGCCCAACGCTTCTCAGACATTAAAAAATCAACGCAAAGATCGACACGGCTAAGCTTTGTTTCAACGATACGCCCTTGATTCGCTGTAATGATCCCTAGGGCAATTTTTATCGCTTCCTCAGGTCCTAACCGCCACAATGCTTCTGATCTAATCTCGATCATGACATTTGGTCTTGAGTTAGGTTTTATTGTATTGGCTATTTTATAGGTGAAATCTTTTCCTGATAGAATCCATAAAAAGCCCTTTGTCCCATGAGGCTTTATTGTGAAAGGCCAGACTTCTTCAGGAATGAAATGCTTGATTTGTCCCTGATAATCAACGCTATTTTTCTTTGCCTGTTCCTTTGCTTCATCAAGAAGAGTAAAAAGTGATGAATCTTTCCACTCTATATCCATTGATAATACAAGAGAATCAACTCCTGAAGCTAATATATTTTTCACGTTTGCGGGGTGGCTGATAGTCATGTGCCACCCCCTTTATTTTCCTGTTCCGATGTTCCAAAATCTAATTCTAGTACATACTTGCAAAAGTTACCGATATGTCATTTCGACCGAAGGGAGAAATCTTATTCAATGATTATAAAGATTTCTCAGTCACTTCGTTCCTTCGAAATGACACGGTTAATATTGAAATTAAGCACTAGTTGCTTTCTATTAAATACGTCTTTCTGCTTGCGCTGACATGAAATAACGCAGTGCGATTTCACGTCAGGCGCAAGCCCATTAATATTTTTAACTGACAACACTTCTGCACCCGGAATCATGCGCAGAATTGTGTCAATTATCGCTTTTACATTATCTGATGAATCAGGTGAGGCAGGAATAATCGACGAAGATAGTTCGCCTAAATTATTCTGGTCAATATTTTTAACTTTATTTTGTGAGGTTGTATAGTCTTCCATGGACTATACAATAATGGAAATTGTCAATGATTGTCTCGGACAGCTCTAAAATATTTTGTCCGATACTTTTGGTAATAAAAAATCATAACCTGGATGACGTTTTACTACAGCTCTATAAAATGAGTCTGCGGAATCGTACGTTCCGTCTTCATCAATTGCGCCATCGTCGCTTTGCCGATCCTTTTCTATTTTGTCGTAAAGATCTCTTATTTCATTCGTTGAAAAATGATGACCCATTAAATTTGAAATATCGAGAATAAAACGAGCCACAGCAATTTTTACTTTTTTTAAGGATAACTGATCAGCAGGGGTTTGTTTAAATGCTTTCGTCAGCATGTTGTAATCCACTTTGCTATTCTTTTGAGCTGCTGCCTTGTATAGTCCGAATATAATTTCATCCCGTAGAATTTCCTTATCTATTACAAGAAGCTTTGCCAGAGAATCAAGCTTGCCGTTCTTTGCTTCCCTGAAAAGATCTTGCGGATTTCGCTGATAAAGTAAGATTGAGGGTATTAAAACTCTAACTGTATAAATGAATATTGGCGATTTCAATAAATCCTGAAATTTATCTTTTATGTCATCGTCAATATCTGAAATTTCTGCATCCATAGAATCAAGCCGTGCTTTATTAAGCTTAAGCCAGTAATTATCTTTTATGTCTTTAGTCTTATCATTAGCTTTCAATTCATTTGGTGTCTTTAATGCCTGCTTCTTGATCTCCATTATATTAGCATCTTTTTCATTCGGCACACATAAACATACAAGCATACCCATCAATTGATTCATATTTGCTAAGATTCCTATTAATGTTGAAATCACCGATGGGTTTTCATACATTGCAATCCATTCGTTAATAGCGGGAAGTGGGAATTTTTCTTTTATCTTATTCTCTTTTTCTTCTTCACTTAGAGAACACAAATATTTATAAATTTCCGGCGCTAAATAAACCCATTCCAAAGAGTTTAACGCCAGTAATACCGGTTTGTCATTAACCCACTCTTGAACGTTCTTCATATTTGACACTTCCCATATCTTAATCAATATTATAGCGGTCGTAATATGACTTAAATATTTATCGCTCTCTTCTCGGTGGTGGTGGTGGTGGCGGTGGTGGCGGAGTTGGTTTATCAGGAACATATGATTCATTAATTCTTTCAGGTCTTTGTGGTGGTGGCGGCTGTGGTGGCGGAGTGGGTTGTGACGGTCTCTTTGATTCATTAGCCATAATATTACCTCTTAAAATGTGTTTGCAAAAATATATTTGTTTCTTCATCAGCCAATTTTATAATACCCTTAAAGTTCGGGCATACAACATGTTTAAATCTTACATTTATTTCGTGTTCTTTTTCTCGCAATCTATATAATTCAGTTTCAAACTGATCTCCATTTACATTTTGTTTTGCATATTCAAACCACAATTTCTCGTAAGATAGATAAAGTTCGTCAAATAATAAAGATTGGTCAGCAAGTTCCCTATCATTTTTTACAAATGGTATATAGGGCTTTGCTATTATAAGTAATTGCGATATTGCAACTATGATAGCCCATGCAATAGGAATTTTGTTCCATATCGCCCAAGCTGCAACGCTAGAAGCTGAAGCAACAGCCAAAAAGAACGAATATATATTCCCAACATTATAGGATCTTCTCGAAACCTTACTAGTATAAATGGCCTTGAATTTTATATTGGCCAGATTAATCCATATTCTATCTTGCATTTTGTCCTCGCAATTTAACAATTCATATACAGACTTCGCTTTTTCCGAGGCCGGAGAAACTTATTAGATTATGGGTTTAATCTCCTCACATCCAATTTGGGATTCTATTATCTCTGGTTGCTTTTCAGATTCGCTAGATTGCTTTGTGTCTTTAGCACGTAACAATTTGCCAGCAGCACGACTGATTTTCTTCCGTGCTTCTTCTGCCTTTTCACTTTCAACAACCTCTCTTTTAATCACATCGTTTAACAAAACAGATTTTATTTGTTCTATATCTATTCTGACATCGGGAGAAATGCGCTTTAGTTCACGTCGTATCGTTTCAAGCACAGGATTACTTACAATTAATGCACCCATAAAGAAACGACTCAATGCCTGCTGCTGTGTATGAAACTCGCCAAGCGCCGACTTTATCAACCCTTCTCTCGTTAGGTTATACAAAAGCTCAATGTCATCTGATTTCTTCGGATTAAGTCCTAAGAAATTTATATCAACTATAAGTTCTGAATTTATTGGTTTTGAAAATATTACTTTGTAGATCCGCCAGGTTTCTGCATTTGTGAGAATAACCCAATCCGTGCCTTTATTAGCGGAATAGTCAATGGCTTGTTTTGCGTGAGATTCTTTCAATTCCGAGCCAATAGCTTTAACTTCAATGAGATATTCAAATTTCCCTTCCATTTTAATAGCTAGATCGCACCATGTTCCACGAATGGCACACTCAGATGTTATTTCAGAATACTTATCATAGCCAAAAATATCAGACAGCATATCAGTAATGATAATGACTGTGTCTGACTCGTTGGCATCACGTGATTTTGCTGCATTGATAATTGGCTGGAAACGCCTGATTGCTGTTGATATTCTCTCAGATACTTTAATCGGAACTTTTGCCATGTGCGAACTCCTTTCATTTTTTGAAATTTTGTATGATTAAATTTCTGACCCTACTGTGCTGGGTGATGGAAATCAGAAATTTTTTTAAAAAATTAGAGTTATTTTTGAATGCTGTTTTATAGAATACCAAATAAATATTTTGTCAAGCGAATTAAAGTATAATTCACATAATGAGAATTGATTGACATTTGTTGATTTCCCAAAGAATTATTGCTGCTACTAAAAGTTTTAGGAATCTCTCTCAGGAAGAAATTAATAATTATAAGTTACATATTTTTTATATGATACGATCATGTTATCGGATCGGCATCGGATCGAATTTTAATTGATAATTTATTGATATTATATGGATAATTGGCGGAAGTGCATGGAAATCGAACCCATATTTGTTACTTCCTGTAGTCCACAAAGAGTGGACTTAAATGAATATGCAACATTTCAATCCGTAATCAATAATGCTGTATATTTTTCTTTTTGAAAAAAATAATATGTGCTAAATTGAAGATCAATTCATCGGAAAAGCAAAGTTCGGATATTAATTGTTGGTTTTATAAATAAAGGAGGTGCCATGAGATTTTCAAAATCTGCATTTATCATTGCGGTTGTTCTAATTTCAGGCTGTGCCACTTTAAATCCAAAGCAAGAGGGGTATATAACATCCTCTCCTAGTGGTGCGAAAATTTCTTTTTATGAAGAAGCAACAAAGAAAACTAACTTTATTGGAACAACACCGAATAATGCGTGGGTAAAACAGGGGATCTTTGATACTTGGTTATTAGCTGAGTTAGGCGGCTATGAGTCTGAAAAGTGGCTAATACCAAAGAAGGGGACTATTGACCATCACTTTGTTCTTCAAAAAAAAGCTCCTGATTATACTTACTATTCCGCTAAATACAAATTGTCATTAAGCAAAGTTGAACGACCTGAAAAAGCTACATCAAGATATGGAAAACAGAAAATTGATACTATTCCTGATTCCGACAACAAGTACAGATATATTTTTGAAGATGATTTGGTAAAAATATTATGGGCAGTGAACAGCCGCACAATAGCTTTTTCAATCCAGAACAAAACAATTCATTCAATAAAAATCCCATGGGATGAAGCAGCATTTATTGATGAAAAGGGGAGTAGCCATCGGGTTATGCACTCCGGTGTAAAATACACAGACAGAGCGAGTCCTCAAGCCCCATCAATTATTGCAAGAAAAGCTTCAATAGAAGATATAGTTTTCCCTACAGATTATGTTAAGTGGGAGGAAGGTTCTCGTTATAGTGCTGGAAAATGGGGAGAAAAACCTTTTTTCCTGGATAATGATTTCCACGGTAAAGTCTTAAAGGGAATTTATTCAACACTTTCTTCTTTTGAGGAAGATGCAAAATCTAACATCGGAAAAACAATACAAGTATTATTACCACTACAAATTGAAGATATTGTTAATGACTATATTTTTACCTTTACAGTTGATGATGTGCTTTGTTCGGAGAAAGCAGAGTGAAATATTTTAATGCGTGCCTGTTGTGAATAATAGAACAAGAAAAGTAAGGCCTAACAATGCGCCGCATCTGACTGTTTGTCCGCTATGCTCAAAACTGTAGGTGAGTTTTGGCGTTACACCTTTCGCATATGCAAAGAGCCGCGCCGCTGAGCTTTTTGTTGCATCTTTCAAATAGTAATCCTCAATATCAAGACTTCTAAAAGTTGTTTCTTTGTAGGTGTTATCAGTATCAAATCAGTATCACCTATTTTTAGTGGATAGTTAAATCATGCAGTTAAATTGTGGGCTACGGGTTCGACTCCCGCCGCCTCCACCAGAAGGTAATCCAACAAAGTCCAAAGAAGTACAGAAACCCGTTAGAAATAGCGGGTTTCTTGTTGTTAATTCATTCAGATGTTACGTTAGTTCTGATTACATCGAACACCAGCTTGCCCATGCCGTCAGGGACCCGAATGGACGGGCTTATAATCGCACCGCTCACTTGATGGAACGCAGGAAGATGATGCAGACTTGGGCGGATTATCTTGATGGATTAAAGGCCGGCGCTGTGGTGATCCCGTTTAAGACGGCAAAATGGTGACTATGAGTGGTTACCCAATTTATTTTCTAATGCAGAACCTTGTCTCCTCTTAAAAATCTGATTAAAAATACTGCCAATATTTAATTATCATTTGCAAAATGGCCTTATTTATGGTCTTATTTGCAAAAATTCCACGAAAGATAATATGCCTCGAAAAGCAAAAACTGCAACTTCACGCGATCTTCCATCCTGGGTTGATTCTCGCCAGGAGCAGGGCCTCTATTTCTTCACCCGTGAAGAGGCGATAGCGACCCTTCAATTCACTGAGGAAGCTTTCAAGAAAGCCGCAGCAAGACTGGCGAAGAAAAACAGAATCCTGCGTATCCGCAGCGGTTTTTTCGTCCTAATTCCCCTGGAATACCGCACCACCGGGGTATTACCTGCGGAGTGGTTTATCGCTGATCTGATGGCCTACCTGGAGCAACCCTATTACGTGGGACTGCTCAGCGCCGCATCTCTTCATGGTGCTGCACACCAGCAGCCACAACAGTTTCATGTTGTCACCACCACGCCCCAGCGTGAAGTCCGAAAGAAAGGCCTGGCCATTCGCTTTTTTTTCAAGACCAACTTCAACGCAACTCCTGTTACTCAAATCAAAGTTCAAACGGGGCATATTCCCGTTTCTTCACCGGAAGCCACAGCCATTGATCTCATCCGCTATGCAAGATCAATCGGCGGACTGGATCGCACAATGACCGTACTGCAAGAACTTGCGGAAACTATGAATGCCGCCAAGCTGATCGACGCCGTAAAGGCAGAGGGAAACCTGGTTTGCGCACAGCGGCTTGGCTGGTTGATGGAAAAAGGCGGCCACAGCGCACTGGTTGAGGAGCTGGCCAAATTAATTGCCGGTCATAATCCACCCTTTACAAGATTGGACCCGTCGCTGCCTGCCCGCGATGCTGAAAAAAATATCAGATGGCGACTTTGGATCAATACGGACGTGGAGGGTGATCTGTGATTCCTAAGGCAGATATTGTCGCCTGGCGTCAGTTTGCACCCTGGGTTAACGATGCCCAGGTTGAACAAGACCTGATCATAAGTAGGGCGCTTGTCGCTATTTTTCAAAACCCAGTTTTGGCGGAGCTATTAGCCTTTCGGGGTGGTACGGCGTTGCACAAGCTCTATTTTGATATTCCTCGGCGCTACTCGGAGGATATCGATCTGGTGCAAATAATTTCGTCGCCCATCGGACAGGTCATTGATGCCTTGCAGGATGTTCTGAACGGCTTTCCATCGAATACGGAATGACTTACTTCGTAAAATCGACGATACACAAAGTGATGAAAAATGACATCAAGACCCCCGCAGAAAACTTGTATTTCAAAACCTAGCCCCAGGGCTTATTGCCCAAGATCTGGAGTGATACGTTTTTGCTAATTTAGGAGGACCATAACGCAATGCCTCAAATATTCGACAATATAGAAAAACATCTTTTACCCACTCTCTCGGAAGCCATGGGACTTTCGGAACGGGCTGATTTTTGCGTCGGTTATTTCAATCTACGCGGTTGGCGAAAAGTTGATTCGCTTGTCGAAAAATGGACGGGCGGCGATGGCCATTGCTGCAGGCTACTCGTCGGTATGCAGCAAATGCCGCAGGACCAAATGCGCTCTTCTATGTGCCTTATCAAAGATGACGAACAAATAGATCAAGCGACGGCCATTGCTTTGAAGCGAAAGCTTGCTCAAGATTTTCGCGACCAACTAACAATAGGTATCCCAACAAATGAAGATGAAGCCGGCTTGCGTCGCCTTGCCGCACAAATCACCTCGCATAAGCTTGTTGTTAAACTATTTCTCCGTCACCCGTTACATGCAAAACTTTATCTTTGTTTCAGGCAAGATCCTCTTAATCCCAAGATCGGTTATTTGGGCAGCAGTAATCTGACTTTGGCCGGTCTTTCTAAGCAGGGTGAACTCAATGTCGATGTTCTTGACCATGATGCCTGCGATAAACTAGCCAAGTGGTTCGAGGAACGCTGGAACGACAAGTTTTGCGTTGACATATCAAAGGAACTCGTCGATATTATCAACGCAAGTTGGGCAAGTCCCGAACCAATTCCGCCATATCAGATATATGTTAAAATGGCCTACCACCTTTCCCAGGAAGCGCGTGCTGGATTAACGGAATTTCGTATCCCCAACGACTTTGGCAATATGCTTTTCGAATTTCAAAAAGCCGCTGTAAAAATTGCCGCGCACCACCTCAACAAACGTGGCGGTGTAGTGATTGGTGACGTTGTCGGTCTCGGCAAAACTTTGATGGCAACTGCGCTTGCCCGTATTTTTGAAGATGACCACGGTGTTGAAACGCTGATCATATGCCCGAAAAATCTAGTGCCAATGTGGGAAGATTACCGCCAGCGCTATCGCTTGCGTGCCAAGGTTTTGTCAATCACGCAGGCACAACGGGAACTTCCCGATCTCAGGAGATTTCGCCTGGTGTTGATTGACGAGAGCCACAATCTGCGAAACCGTGAAGGCCGACGCTATCATGCTATAGCTGAATATATCGCGGCAAATGACAGTCGTGTGATTTTGCTTTCGGCCACACCTTACAACAAAACCTATTTAGATTTGTCCAATCAATTGCGATTATTTATTGATGAAAAGAAAGATATCGGTATTCGGCCTGAAAAACTTCTGCGTGAACTTGGTGAAACAGAATTTATAAGAAGGCATCAATGTCCGGTGCGCTCATTGGCCGCTTTTGACAAAAGTGAATATGCAGACGATTGGCGCGATCTGATGAGGCTTTATCTTGTCCGCAGAACAAGAAGTTTCATTCAGGAAAATTATGCTAAATATGATGCAGAGCGCAAACGTAAATATCTAGAATTTCATGATGGCACGCGATCATACTTTCCGACGCGCGTACCCAGGACAGTAAAGTTTAAAATCAGCGAGAAAGACCCAAATGATCCCTACGCGAGACTATTTACGGATGATGTAGTAGATATAGTTGACGGCCTTGTTCTACCAAGATATGGCCTTGGCAATTATGTGAAACCGACGCCGCATAAACCGCCGACCACGGAGGAGGCCAAGGTTTTGTCCGATTTGTCGCGTGCCGGAACGCGGCTGAAAGGTTTTTGTCGTACTAATCTTTTTAAACGTTTGGAAAGCAGCGGACAAGCTTTCATTCTTTCCGTTGAGCGGCACATTCTGCGTAATTTTATCTGCCTGCACGCGATTGAAAATGACCTGCCTATACCTATTGGCACCCAGGATATTGGTTTACTGGATGCATGGGCCAATGATCAGGATACTGATTTGTGGGATGCAGCGACCGATAATGATGAGAATAATGATTCAACAAACGATCCTACAGAGAATATGGCGCAGGTAACAACCGAACAGAAATTCAAAGAACAAGCCTCGGAGATTTACGATACTTATGCCAAGCATTTTCAACGACGCTTCAAATGGCTCAAACCTGAAGTGTTCAATGACGCCCTGGCCAAGGATTTACGAAAGGATGTCAAGGCGCTGATGAACGTCCTGAAAAAAGCCGGTGGTTGGGATCCAAAACTTGACACTAAGCTTCAAGAATTACTTACACTCTTAACCAAGAGCCACACCAAAGATAAAGTTATTGTATTTTCACAATTCGCCGATACGGTGAATTATCTTGCTGCGCAGATAAAAGCAGCCGGATTACAGTCCATGGAAGGCGTTACCGGCGACACGGAAGACCCCACGGCCATTGCACACCGTTTCAGCCCTGTCAGCAACGACAAAAGCAAACAGATTGATTCGGACAAAGAGCTTCGCGTCGTCATTGCCACCGATGTGCTTAGCGAAGGCCAGAACCTTCAGGACTGTTCAATCGTCGTGAACTTTGATTTACCCTGGGCAATTATCCGCCTGATCCAACGAGCAGGTCGTGTTGATCGTATAGGACAGAAGTCAGATACAATCCTGTGCTACTCTTTCCTGCCTGCTGACGGAGTTGAAAGGATTATTCGTTTGCGTGCAAGAGTTCAACAGCGTCTGCAGGAAAACGCAGAAGTCGTTGGCGCGGATGAAACATTTTTTGAGAACCAGGATAAGGAGCAGGTTGTCCGTGATTTATTTACGGAGAAAGCCGGCATCCTCGACGGAGATGAAGACACCGAAGTTGACTTGGCATCATATGCCTATCAGATATGGAAAAACGCCATTGACCGCAATCCCGAATTGGCAAAAACAATTCCGGCCATGCCGAATGTTGTTTATTCAACTCGGCCGCACAAACCGATATCCAATCAACCTGAGGGGGCTTTGGTGTATCTACGCACCGCTGAGGGCAACGATGCCCTGGCCTGGATTGATAAAAACAGCACCAGCGTTACCGAGTCACAGTTTGCTATACTGAAGGCAGCCGAATGCACGCCTGACACTCCGGCGCTGCTGCGGCATAAACAGCACCACGACATGGTTGCCACGGGCGTGAAGCTTATTGTTGAGACCGAAAAGTCTGTCGGCGGCCAACTGGGCCGACCTTCCGGCGCGCGGTTCCGTACATACGAGCGTCTCAAAGCGCACGCCGAGGAGATAAAGGGCACTCTTTTCGATACGCCTGAAATGCGCAAGGCTATAGAAGACGTTTACAGATATCCGTTGCTTCAGTCCGCAACCGACACGTTGAACCGCCAGCTCAAGAGCGGCATAGGCAATCAGGCGCTGGCTGATCTGGTGATGTCGCTTCGCGCTGATGCCCGCCTCTGCCGCGTCGCCGAGGATGTTGAATCTGCCGAACCTCAGGTAATATGTTCGCTCGGGCTGCGTTGGCCGACAGAAGCGCCTTCCGCAAAATCTGCCGAAGAAGCAGCAATTTTTACTTTAATATTTGAGAAAGATAACCAGGCAGAATTCACTGAGGTAGAAAAGAAAACTTGTTCAGAACAAGGTTACGCATCTTTAATACACCTTTTGCGACATGTTACACCAAATCAAATTCCACATTTGGAAATTATATGTGAAGAATCTGGGCCCGGCAGCTACTGGCAAGAATATGCTGTTTACATTACAGCAGGAATTGCAGGCGTTATTACTTTCGTCGGTGGACCTGCTAACGCACTGCATATACTTGGTGAAGCACTTGATGCGGCTGGTAATGTTACTCCTTATCTGGGGCAGCATATGTCGTCTGCGGGTAAGTGGTTCAAGGGTGCTGCATGGCGGCTTACGCCGAAACAACCTATACCATCTGAAACGCCAAAATTGCCTGGTTGCTTTGGAGATAAACAATGGTTAGATCGTCGTACAAAACGATGCAAGCAATGTGGATTTCTCAGGGAGTGCGTAATAAAAATTGAAGGTTGATTGAGGTATATAAAATGAAGATTGATGTCCCTGCGGTACGTAAATGTCTCAAACAATTCGATTTCAAGACGCTCTTTCGCGAGCAGTTGGGCTGGGACAATCATCACGCGCAGTTGGACATCCCGGTCAATGGCCGGACTGTTTCCCTTTGCGCCATTGCCCAGAAACGCGGTTTTGTCGCTTTTATTTGTGAAGGTCAGATTCCCGACCGCCCCACGCGCCTTAAGCTTGATCATCAAATAACCAAATCAGCCCGTGAGCATTTTGTCATTTACGCCGACAAAGCTAAAGGGCAGCAGGTGTGGCAGTGGGTGCGCCGCGAGCAGGGAAAACCCCTGGCCAGTCGCGACCATCGTTTTGACATCCGCCAATCGGGTGATTTCCTGATCCAGAGGCTCGATCAGATAGCCGTGGATATGGACGAAGAGGAAAACATCACGGTCGTGGATGTGGCGGGACGCGCCCGCGCTGCCTTCGATGTGGACAAAGTGACCAAGCGGTTTTACGACCGCTTCAAGACCGAACACGCTGCCTTTCTCAAACTCATCAAGGGATTTCCCAAACCACAAAAGATTGACGGTAAAGACGTGCCTCATCCTGATCTTCAGTGGTACACTTCGCTGATGCTCAACCGGTTGATGTTTGTATATTTCATCCAGAAGAAAGGCTTCCTCGACGGTGATACCGAATATTTGCGCAATCGCCTGAAGATGGTTCAGCAGGCAAGGGGTAAAGACAAGTTTCTGTCCTTCTACCGCTATTTTCTTTTGCATCTTTTTCATGAGGGCCTGGGCAAATCCCCGGATGAACGTAAACTCGATGTCGCAATAGAAAAGCTGCTGGGCAAGGTTCCGTTTCTCAACGGAGGATTTTTTGAAGTCCATGAACTGGAGCAGAGCTACCCGGACATTGACATACCTGATAATGCCTTTGAGAAACTTTTCGATTTCTTCGACCAGTACCGCTGGCATCTTGACGAACGCCCTCTGCGCGCCGATAATGAAATCAATCCCGATGTTGTAGGCTACATCTTCGAGAAATATATCAATCAGAAACAGATGGGCGCCTACTACACCAAGGAAGACATTACCGGATACATCAGCAAGAATACCATCATTCCCTATCTTTTCGATACCGCACAAAAGAAATGCGCTATTGCTTTTGAACCAGACAGCGCCCTCTGGCGATTGCTGCGCGACAATCCGGACCGCTATATCTATCCTGCGGTGCGTCACGGCGTTATAAAAGATGACGGCACCGTGATACCCGAATCTGCGTTGCCGGATTTCGTGCGCAAAGGCATGCCTGACCCCAAGGCGCGCATGCACGATAACCGCTACAATCTTCAGCAGGCAATGGCCGAAGACGAGTTGCGTCTTGTCACTGAAACATGGCGTGAATACGTTTATCGCCGTAACCGTTGTCTGGAAATTCGAGAAAAACTGCAAAAAGGTGAAGTGCGACAAATCAACGACCTGATTACGCTCAACCTTGATATCTGGCAGTTTGCCCGCGACGCTATCGTCCATGCCGAAGGGCCGGAACTGCTGCGCGCTTTCTGGGATGCCATCATCAAGGTTACCGTGCTTGATCCCACCTGTGGCTCCGGCGCATTTCTCTTTGCCGCCCTGCGCATACTGGAAACACTTTACAGCGATTGTCTGGAGCGCATGGAACGGTTCATCGAAGATATTGCGGACAAGCCGCATCATCCTGAACAATACAGCGACTTCAAAAAAGTGTTAACTCAGTTAGCCAAGCACCACAATGAACGCTACTTTATCCTCAAGTCCATTATCATCAACAATCTTTTCGGCGTGGACATCATGGAAGAGGCGGTGGAAATCTGCAAGCTGCGTCTCTTCCTCAAGCTCGTTGCTCAGGTGGAGAAAGTTGAACAGATTGAACCTCTTCCCGATATAGATTTTAACATCCGCGCGGGCAATACGCTGGTCGGGTATGCGACGGCGGATCAGGTGCGCAAGGCGTTTACGGAAGAAATAACCGGCAAGAATATCCAAAGCAAATTACTTTTGGACAGCGCTGAAGATGATTATAAGCGATTTGAAGATGACATGCTGATAGTCAAAAAAACATTCCAGCAGTATCGCGACCAACAAACCACTGACGGCGGAAAGGTCACGCACAAAGATAAGCTGGATTTGCGCAAGCGTCTGGCCGAACTTGATGTGCAACTGGACCTGATCCTCGCCGGCGAATACGGCATCACACTCAAAGGCTACGGTTCAAAAGCTGCTTACGAACAGGCATTCATTAAATGGAAGGACAGCCATCAGCCTTTCCATTGGTTTGTCGAGTTTTACGGCATCATGAGTGCTGGAGGGTTTGATGTTATTATCGGGAATCCGCCGTATGTCGAATATAATAAGATTAAAAAAGAATATACTGTTAGAAATTATAATACGGAAAATTGTAGTAACCTCTATGCTTATGTTGTCGAAAGATGTTTAAATATCTTATGTGAAAATGGACGCACCGGTATGATTGTTCAGTTGCCAATTGTTTGTACCGACAGAATGCAACCACTCCAAAAGGAACTCCTTGAAAAAAGCAGCAGTATCTGGTTCTCCAATTTTGACGACCGACCTGCAAGGCTTTTTGATGGTCTAGAGCACATTCGTGCGACAATTTTTCTGACGCAAAAAGAGATTTGCAATACCAATATGCGTTATTCGACAACTTATAATCGGTGGTATTCAGAATTTCGTCCAAAGCTTTTTGAAATGCTTTCTTTTACCGAAAGCTCAGATTTTTTCATGGCCGGCACTATTCCGAAAATCGGCCAGAAAACTGCTAAAATGGTAAGAGAAATAATTGCCCCTTTTGCCCCTTTACGCAATAATTTTACATCTGCCTATAAGAGTGTTTCGGTATATTTTCATAATGCCCCACAGTATTGGATACGTGCAATGAATTTTGCACCATATTTCTGGAATGAACGAAACGGTGAGCATATATCAACCCAGGTTAAAATATTATCTTTGCCGTCAAAGAATGATGCGGCCATAATTGTTGCGGCGCTGAATAGCTCTGTCTTCTATTGGTGGTTCCTGATTCTCTCAGATTGCCGTCATCTAAATATGCGGGAAATTGAAAACTTTCCTTTAGGTTTGGAACGCTTTTCAGAAGCAGCCAAAATGCAACTGATTGTACTGACCAACGATCTCATGAGGGACATGAAACAACACAAGCAGAGAAAGCATTGCCAGTATAAAACAACTGGTAAGGTTGTTTATGACGAATTTTATCCTAAAAATTCAAAGTCAATAATTGATAAAATAGACACAGTTCTTGCCCAGCATTACGGATTTACAGACGAGGAACTGGATTACATCATCAACTACGACATTAAATATCGCATGGGTAACAACGACGATGAAAATGGTGATGACGAATGAGGGACGGCATGCCTCAAGGTACGCAAATCATCAAACCTTCTGACAGTGACTATCCGAAACGTTTGCAAAAACACCTCGGTGTTGCTACGCCCGCCCAACTTTATGCAATGGGCAATGTGGCTGTTTTGCAGCAGCGTCTGCTGGGTCTGATTTGCTCGATTAAATGTCCCGGCAGTATCATTCTAAAAACTTTTGACACTATCCGCGCCTTGCGTGATGCCGGTGTAACGATGGTTGGCGGCTTTCTCTCGCCTATGGAACGCGATTGCCTTGATATTTTGTTGCGTGGCAAACAACCGATTATCCTCTGCCCTGCAAGAAGACTCACCGGCCTGCGCCTGGGCAGTGAGGCTCGCAAAGCGATCAACGAAAACCGTTTGCTTGTGCTTTCACCTTTTGCCGACGACATCCGGCATACAACAGCCGCCCAGGCCGTAAAACGAAACAATCTGGTTGCCGCCCTTGCCGATGCGCTGCTTGTCCCTTACGCCGCCCCCGACGGCAAAACCTGGACCACCGTCCACGCGGCATTAAACAGAAATCAGCCGGTTTATACCTTCGAGGTGGAAGATAACACCTCTCTCCTTGCCGCCGGTGCAAAACCAATAGATCAGCACATGGCAAAAATTTTATCCGCCATCTAACTAATTAATTTTATGAACTAATTGGTATCGGTGGATATGAAAAAGAGATGATTATAGAAACAGTCAATGAATTTTTAACGTAGTTGGAATGCAAGAGATTCCTTTACAATGGCTAGAAAATGCTTGACAACGTCAAGAAAATTAACTTATAGGTTAATAAAATGATTGATATTGAAGTATTGTGGGAAGGTGACGCGCTCGTTCTTTATGCTTTAGTTGTTAATC
Source organism: Smithella sp. SCADC (assembly GCA_000747625.2). Lineage (GTDB taxonomy): Bacteria > Desulfobacterota > Syntrophia > Syntrophales > Smithellaceae > Smithella. The sequence continues at coordinate 5,918 of JQDQ01000035.1, read as the reverse complement.
ATAAAAGCCTTGTCCGTGAATTTATCGGTGGTCTTGAGGTTGACGATAAAAAACAGGTTGCTCATCTGATTAAACAAAGGGCGGATCGATTAATTATACATAACGAGCAGATTTTTAGGTCTATCGGTAACGATATTTTTGAACTCAAAACGCGTAATGGAATAAGAATCTTGTGCTTTTGGGAAGGGAAAGGAAAGCTCATTCTTACACATGGTTTTTCCAAACCGCCCCAAAAAGTATTAAAACAGGAAAAGAAAAAAGCTATTGGTTGGCTTAAAGAACATAGAGAAAAAAAGCAATAAATTTTACTAAGACAACATAAAGGTTAATTATTATGAAAACCACTGAAAAATGGTTCGGCGAGTTGCTGGATTCCTACAAGGATGATTTTGAGTTCCGGCTTGAAGCGCTTGTCTTTGAGCTTACAGAACAAATCAGTAAAAAATTAAAAGAGAAAAAAATAAGTCGTAAGCAATTTGCAGAAAAGTTGGGCATATCTCCGGAGGCGGTCAGTAAAAGTCTTAACGGAAATCCGAATTTTACAATTCGAACATTGCTGAGTATGGCCGATGCTTTAAAAACAGAATTGTCCATTGAATTTAAAGGTGAAGAAGTTACTAACCCCGAAACTAAACATATTGCAACAGCAGCAGAAGGTACTGCGACTGTGCCAAAAAGAACATTCGATACATCAGATATGGCAGATACGCCGCCAGCGTGGATGATAGGAAATACAACATCAGCAGCTTGATTAAGAGGAGTAAAATATGAAAATAGATAAAATGTATAAAAAGGCTGTCATTAATGAAATTAAATATGTTCAAAAGAAAATGAAAGACAGTTCAAGCATCGAAAAGAAACTTTTTTATTTCAGTGCCATTCCAGCCGAATTTCAAAGAGTGCTCAATCTAGAATACGACGACGACATTTTATATTTGCACAATATTATTAATCAAACGTATCTTGCATTTCAACAGAGAATTGCCGCAATAAAAGCAGGTGATCTAAATATTTCTATTGAAGAAAACCAAATTGAGAAGCTCGAATCTTTGTTGTCTGATGTTGTTGGGGTGTTGGAACAAAAAAAACAAATTGATGATGTACTAAAGGACTTCATTTTGCTGACATATTCAACAACAGGCAATGGTTATTACCTGATGGAAAAGGGCCTGCTAAAAATATAAGGTATATAAGAAAATTAACTGGTTTAATTTAAATATTGATATCTACGACGCGAATTCATTCAAAAGGCTGAATGCCCCTTAGAATAAATTAGGGTCAGCGGTTTTTTTATATGTGTCCACTCTCTGTAAAAATTTTAATGTTTTGATTTTAGGATGTGTAAATATGGGGGTATTTTTGGGGGCATGTGATAATTTTACTTGTAAGAAGTATTAATAATTACCCGGGTTTAATTGTTTTATTTAGCGCCATTGCTTATTTCCTTGGCTATTGTAAGATTGCAATGGAATATTACAATAGTAATGTAATTATGCAAGTCTGAAAAAGCGCAGATATTTTCGCAATATCCTCTGGGCATGGCATAGAAGCGCCTGTGGATCTTTCGTGACCTTTGTACTGCCTTAGTCGCAAAATCCGCCGAAGCATCCCCCTAAATATCTTGACTTATCGGCAGTTTCTTGAGCGGCTTCAAAGCAAAGGCTGGATACGACGCATCCGTAGGGGGCGGTTCGCCGTTGTTCCGCTCTCTTCCGGCGAAGACCGTTCGCCGCAACTCCATGAATTTGTGGTCGCCAGTACGTAGGCGGCGTGAATGAAATCGCCAAGGCATTGACTGGTTCCTGGAAAGCGCTGGACGAGAAGAAGCTTAGAAAATACGCCGCCAAAATCGGTAATTCCGCTGTTGGCAAACGTCTCGGATTCATGATGGAGACATTGGGACTGGGAGACGTCGAAGCGTTTCGCAAAGCGATGTCACTTGCCCCCGGTTTTTCTTCCCTCGATCCGACCATGCCGAAGCACGGTAAATACAATAGAAGGTGGGGCCTTCTGATAAATGCGGAGATACAACCATGATTACGACAGTTCAACTGCATCACCTGGCCGAAAAGGAAGGTCTCCGTTTTGATCAGACCGAAAAGGATTACGTCATCCTCTGGCTTCTTTCGGGATTAGCGCATTCAGGAGCGAAAAAGCACGGCTGGGTCTTCAAGGGCGGTACGTGTTTGCGGCATTGCTATTATGAGGGCTACCGGTTCTCTGAGGATATTGATTTCAGTTGCAGGCCTGGCGGAGACAATCTTGATACATCTATCCGTCTGCTCGATACTGTTAACGCATGGGTTTTGCAGGAATCGGGCGTTCGCTTGTCCATGCGTGATCCTCTGACAGCGCCGGGCGATTTTCAGATTGAGATACCCATGGAGTACAACCGGGGAGGGGCAAGACGGCAAGGGTTGCCGCAGGTGAAAGTGCATCTGACCTTTGATGAACCCATTCTTGATAAAGCCGTTGATCGTTCAGTTCAAGGGTATTTTCTGGCCAACGCCTCCCTTTGGATTTCTAATAGAAATAAAACCACGCTGAAAATCAACGTCTGACCATTTCAGGTTGAACATTTCTCCGCGCCTCATGCCAGTATATAAGGCCAGTTTCATCATATCTGCCGCTTGAATTTATGTAGAGTTCTTTCTCATCATATGTTCAAGGTTGGAAAAATTTATTCGTTATCAGATCATAAACCAAGTGCATCAATTTCCAACCCTATTTCCAACCTTGGTGATGAATATACAAAAATCTCACAGTAAGTCAAGGTAAATGTAACTTACCTAAACTATTGAGATATAGTAAATGAGCGTAAAATGTTGAATGAAGTGGTAAAGGGCATGTGTCGGGCTCCGAAGCCAGGTGCCGAGGGTTCGAATCCCTCATCGCCCACCAAATAACATCAGGTGGCGAGGGATTTTTTCTTGGCCACTTTTTTTTGACTAAGAAATTTTGAACTACTTCTTTTAGTCCGTAAATCCTCAACCTCGACAAAAATACAGGACTTCAATTTGTTATTATTGATGACATTTTTACATTATTTATGATATGCAGACACTGCATTTGATCACGTTCTCGTCTGGAAATTATTTCACAGAATACATGAGGAGGTAATGAAGTTATGACGAAAAGCCCGGCGAACCTGCTCTACTACGGCGATAATCTGGACGTGATGCGCCTGCATATCAAAGACGAAACGGTTGATCTCGTTTATTTGGACCCTCCTTTCAATTCCAATACCAATTACAATGTGCTCTTCGCGGAAAAAGACGGAAGCAAACCCGCCAGCCAGATTCAGGCCTTTACGGATACCTGGACATGGAACCGGGAAAGCGAATCCGTTTTTGCCCAGATCGTGACGGCGGGAGGCCGTGTGGCCGATTGCCTGCAGGCATTCCGGACATTTCTCGGCGAATGCGACATGCTGGCCTACCTGGTGATGATGGCCCCGCGCCTTGTGGAACTGCGGCGTGTGATGAAACCGACCGCGAGCATTTATCTGCATTGCGACCCGGCGGCGAGTCACTATCTGAAGATGCTCATGGACGCTGTATTCGGAGCAGCCAACTTTAGGAATGAAATTGTTTGGAAGCGGACAACATCGAAATCCTTGATGACGCGAAGGATTCCATCAAACCATGATGTCATATTGAGTTATCAAGCTTCTCCTGACGCACGTTGGAACATGGATGCCATGTTTTCCGCATATGATCTTGCAAATCTGGATGAGAAAACTACCGGTAAATACTGCCAGCGAGACAAAGATGGAAGACTTTATCAATTGACCGACTTGAGCAACCCTAACCGTAATCGCCCAATTTGACATATGAATTTCTTGGTATTACCAAAGTTTGACGTTGGACAAAGGAACGCATGCAAAAAGCATATGAAGACGGACTTGTGATACAGCCCAGCCCCGGGGCAGTGCCGCGGTTTAAGCGATATCTTGATGAGCAAAAAGGGAAACCACTTGATGATGTTTGGATTGATATAACGCCACTTAACTCCAAAGCAGCCGAACGCCTTGGCTATCCAACTCAAAAACCGGTTACGCTTTTGGAACGAATCATCAGCGCCAGCAGTAATCCCGGCGACGTTGTTCTTGATCCCTCCTGTGGTTGCGGCACTATGATTGCCGCCGCGCAGGCGCTGGGACGTTCATGGATCGGGATAGACATCACGCATCTGGCGATAACGCTGACCAAACAACGCCTGAAGGATTCCTTTGGCATCGAAAATACCATGCGTGCCACAGTAGTTGCGAAAGCGGCGGAAGCGCAGGCTGAATATGGCGGAGCGGCAAAGCGGCCGTTCAGTGTTGTGGGCGAGCCGACAAGCGTTCCGGATGCGGAAGCTTTGGCGGCATCCGATCCGTATCAATTCCAGTGGTGGGCGCTTGGTCTTGTCGGCGCGCGGCCTGTCGAGCAGAAAAAAGGCGCGGACAAAGGCATTGACGGTCGAATCATTTTTCAGGGAGACAAGCCGGGGAGTTTTAAAAATGTAATCCTGTCGGTAAAAGCTGGTAAAACAGGTTCCGCTCACATCCGTGATCTGAAGGGCGTTCTGGAGAGGGAAAAGGCGGCAATCGGCGTTCTTATCTCCATGCAGGAACCAACGTCCGCCATGAAAACGGAAGCAGTTACCGCGGGCTTCTACGAGTCCGCTTCCTGGAACAGGAACTATCCCAGGATTTAACTTTTAACCGTGGAAGATTATTGGACGGCAAGAAAATAGAAATGCCGCCGATTAAACAATTAAGCGTGACATTCAAGACGGCGCCGAAAGCGAAAAGTAAGAAAAGTGAACAACATGAATTTATATTAGAAAAAATGGCTGATAACCATTATTGAGCATACCGTATTTACCGATAATATCAGATCATCGGTTACGGAATGACGGGATTCAGATTAGTTATTGCATAATAAAGGTTTAATCTCTTCAGGAAGTTTATTATGAAATGGACAGGTAAAAAAGTTGGCCTTGCCTTGGGCGGAGGCGGTGTCCGGGGCTTTTCTCATATCGGCGTCCTTAATGTTCTGGAAGAAGATGGCATTGCTATCGATCTGATTGTGGGGACAAGTGCCGGATCTTTGATCGGTGGCGCTTATGCCAGCGGTCAATCGCTCAGGGACATTCAATCTAAAATTGACGCTTATCTTCGCAGTCCTGAATTTGAAGCTTCAACCCTTAAATCAGTAGGTCAGACCTTTTCGCCGGAGAACAAAAATTTTTTCAAAAAGGCGAAAAACCTTGTCCTGAACCATTTCTGGTTTGTCAAAGCATTCTTCAAGCCTTCTGTGCTTCCTACCGGTGATTTCCAATCTTTGATTAATTATTTTATTCCCGATATAGATATTCGTGAAACAAAGATTCCTTTCCGTGCCGTATCTACGGATCTGATTACCGGCAGAAAAATCGTCTTTTCCGAAGGATCACTGCGTCAGGCGGTGCTGGCCAGTTGTTCCGTTCCGGGAGCGGTTGAACCGGTTCGGCATGGTGAATGGATTCTTGCCGACGGCGGCATCACCAGTGTCGTTCCCGTATATGCGGCGCGTGAGGCGGGGGCTGATGTTGTCATTGCTGTAACGGTGGATCGTGAACAACCTGCATTCATTAATATTGAAACCGGAAAGGATGTTTTGTATCGGGCGGGAGAAATTACGAGCAGTACTCTTCAGGCCAGTGAACTGGAGAGCGCGGATGTTATCATACGTCCGCAGGTTGGAGATCTTCACTGGATGGATTTCAGTCGGATAGATGATTTGGTTAAGATGGGAGAAAAATCTGCCAGAGAGTCTTTGAAAGAAATACAAGCATCACTTCCAATATACCGGCGTATTACTCATCTGGCCGGACGTTTTATCAAAATCAGAAAAAATTAATTATTTTATACATAGCGTCCTAAGTAATGC
>JQDQ01000034.1 GCA_000747625.2 Smithella sp. SCADC | reverse complement strand
AACTTTTTTTAGGAGTTTATGATGAAAGCCTTTATCGACCCGCCTAAACATATCCCCTTTTATTTGAAAATCGGTATCTGGATTTCCAGAAAAGTGACTGGTCGTGATCTTTTGCCCGGCAAATTACTGGCCTGGTATCCAAAAGCAGCCATCAGTTCCGGAATCATGGAAGCCATGGTTGCGCACAAAGATGGCAATCTGGACAAACGGATACTCAAGCTTGTACGTCTGCGAGCTTCCTTTTCCTTAGCCTGTCCTTTCTGCATCGACATGAATTATTATGACTATGATCAATACGGAATTACGGCGAAAGAGCTTGCGGTGCTGCAGGGTATAAATGATTTTGCTTCTGTAAAAACATTTTCACCTCGCGAAATTACCGCAATGGAATATGCTGTTTTAATTTCACGCACGCCTTTACAATTTCCACAGGAATTCATCAGTAAATTAAAAGCCGAATTTAGCGAACGGGAAATCGTGATTCTAGCCAGCACTACAGCTCAGGTTAATTACTGGGCGAGACTTTTGCAGGCGATGGGCGTACCACCCGCCGGATTTGCAGACCACTGTGATCTAAAGTTGCCAGCTTTATCGTGATTAACATTCGCTAAAATAAGTTTCCATTCTCGTAATAGATGAACTCAAGCGGCCCCATGGTATCCTCGTGTAACTTTCAGATTACTTAGGTTATAATATTGCAAAAGCGGCATCCTTACTTTTGGGGGATGCCGCTTTTGTTTTACATTCTATTTTTATTGTGCGTCCGGAGTGAACACATTATGCAATCGTTTACCATCGCGGCTGTGGCCGCTGCTTTGTCTTTTCCTCCGGTGTCTGTTCTTGTTCTTGTTTCTGATCCTTTTCCGGTTTCTTTCTTATCTTTTTCTGCTTCTCCTGCAAACGTTTTTGCTTTTCTTTCTGATAAAGCTGTTTTGTCTGTTGAGATGGCTGACGCAAGGTCCCCTGCTGAGTCTTAGGCTGCTGCTGTCCCCACTGCGGGCGCTTATCTGTCTGTTGCGGTTCCTTTTTACCCCATTGAGGACGCCTGTCTGTTTGCGGTGTTTCCTGTTCACCCAATTGAGGTTTCTTCTCTATCTGTTGAGGCTGTTGGCTCCACTGAGGTCGTTTCTCTGTCTGCCGTGGTTCCTGCTCGCCCCATTGAGGTCTCTTCTCCACCTGCGGAATTCCTTTCTGTTCCAGTGAAGGACGCTGTTCTGTTTGTTTAGGAGGCGGCTCTCCCCACTGATGTCGCTTCTCTATTTGCGGAGGTTGTTTTTGTTCCCACTGCGGCCTTTGCTCTCCGGGTTTTGGTCTTTGTTGATCCGGTTTTTTAGGATGCTTCAAACCATAATAATTGTCGGGGTGAGAAATCTTATGGTTTTTCCGTAGTTTTTCACGATGTTTGAAAAATTCAGGACCACGAATTCTATGATGCGGATTTGTACGTATATAATCGGGAGAGATTCTTCTTCCATGATCATACCATGGTTCATGATGGTAACGATGTCCACCACTCCAGAAAACAATATCTACATACCCGCCAACCATTTCATATGTAAAATAATCGAAGACAAATGTTACAGTTATCGGAGGTGTATAGTACATGGGTTCTCCGTAAACTATCGGAACATCAACATACTCGTCGTCGTAACCATAGTCATATTGATCGTCATATCCATATTGATTGTCGTAGCCATAGCCATAGCCATACGGCTGTTCATAGCCCGGGGAGGAAGTACCCACAGGAACGGGCACCGGTATACAAGCGTTAACGGCAAAAATAAAAATTAACAGCAAAAATACTTGCGTGATTTTTTTCATTAAACAACCCTCCTTTAACCAAGACTGGGAAATCAAGAATACGCCTTGTTTGTTAGTTTTTATACATTTCTTTTTAATTAAAATCATTAATTATTTAGATGGTTATAGCGTTCACTACCTAACCATCAGGAAATAATGGCATTTAGTTTAGTAAAACCCGCATAGACAAAATATCCGGCAAACACAACCAAAAAAACGGCACAGACCGCAATCAGACCGCGGTAAAGACGGTCAGTGAGAAAATTCTTTCCTCCGGCAACCGCCGCCGATACAAGAGAATACCAACTCAGATCAGCCAGAATATGCCCGGTAAAGAAAAAGGCAATTCCCCAGAAACCAAACTGCCGGGAATAGAGGATATAACCAAGTCCTATTGTGGCCCACCATATTATCCAATAGGGATTAGCCACGCTCATTAATATACCACTGATCATCGGGTGATTTCTTCTTGTGCTGTTTCCCTCCAGGGACAGGTGCAGTGAAGGTAAAGAACGAAACATTCCGAAGGCCATCCAGAAGAGAATCAAAGCCCCTCCAATAGCGCTCACGACAAAAACAGCAGGCAACTGAAAAAAAGGTGCCAGACCAAGAAGAAGGGCAGCGACAAGCACAAGTTCCAGAATAGCATGTCCGGCAATCAACAGCGGCCCTGTAACAAAACCGCGCTGAGAGCTCTCACTTATCGTAACAGTTAAAAGCGGCCCCGGCATTAGAGCGCCGGAGAGCGCAATAATAAAAGATGAAACAAAAATAGTTAAAAGAGTAGTCAACACTGTTATTATAAAATTTTATTTCTTTTTCATTGCCGCGGCAATCTGTTTAGCTTTGTTGAAATCCGCGGTGTTAGTTATCGCTTTTCTTGCCGGGCTTTAGAAAAGGCGCTAAAAAACCCACTTCACACCAAACATTACCTGATAACTCAGAGTGCTGCCAAATTCCGTATCTCCCGGACCGGCGTTGACTATACCCGAAGAAAAAAGTTCCCAATGGTCTCCAAGGGAATAAGACAAAAGACCCAGAAATTGAGCGGAGCCGTCATCGATATTTTGTGTCCAACGAACTGTAACGTCCAATTTATTTCTGATGTTTGCCTGATTATATTGCAGCATCACATAATTTCTTCTTAAAAATCTCAGTCCGGGATTTGCCGTCTGAGATAAAACAGCTTGTCCCAGTAAGCCCGGAGACCCGCCGGCTTCAAAAGCTGTTGCCGCGTCGCGTCTGAGCGTGAAGTAAGTATCGGCTTCTTCGCTGTTGTATCCCGGCATATTATAGACGTATTCAAGAGAAAAAGTGCCACTGCCTTCCAGAGTATAAGAACTTCCCACCAAAATAATCGGTTTGACATCCCTGTCACCCTCATAGATTTTGCTCATTGAAACTCCTAAGGTCGACATATCCTTTTGAGGATACAAGGCATCACTTCCTCTCTGTATGCTGCCTTCTCCGTAAAGCAGCAAAGCGTCAGATACAGTCCAACCGCCGAATAATCCCAATGTCTTTCTATGATCTTTTCGCGAAACAATTAAAGAGGCATAATTTTCCCTGCCCGTGTAATCTATTTTTACAGCGTAAGTTTTTTCAAACGGATCGGGACCAGGAAGAATATTGCGGCCTTCATTCATATTGACTATTAAAGATATTGTCCAGAGACGGTGAGGAATAAACACCAGACGGCCGAAATCCATACCCGGAATTTCAACATAAGGATTGCGCCTGCCATTATCGTAGAAAAAAGGATTAGACGGAGAAAAAAGGAAGGAAGGCCCCCATTGCAGATTTTCCCGTCCATAGGACACAAAAAGTTTTTCCCATGCTTTAAAACGAACCAGCCATTCGTTCACATACCACTCATCGTCTGACTTAGTTTCGTATTTCAGCGCTCCTTCCTGCCATGATTGAAAGTCGAATTTTGCCCGCGGTTTGAAGGCCATGTCCAGGAATTTAGAATCAAAACGAAAATCAGGCCTTATCTCCGCGACGGCCATATACTGAGGATACTGCATAAAATCATTGTTGGGATTCTGGCTCGTTTTGGCCGGTTCCTGAACAATACCATAAGTCAGAATCCGCAAATCTGCCGAAAAATAATTTTTTATTTTTTGAAATGGAGTTTGATTTTCATCTGACGGTTCCGTAACTTCGGTGACAGATGTATTTTCCGGAGCAACTTTTTCGATCTGCTCTCCGGCATTTTTCTCCTGAAGAATTTCCTCCGCCGTGGTCACGGCCGGCAACCACAGAAAAAAGACTGTAAACAGAAAAAAAGTCGCACAAATAATTTGGGGAGTTTTGTCTTCTCTCATAAAGTAATCTTATCTTGTAAGAAGGTTAAGATTAAAAACAGCATCCGAAATTTTTTTCAGTACAGGTTTGCTATATTTAATAGCCGTAACATCATCTTTTATTATCGCGCTGTTGATTATCATTTTGGAGATAAACTCACGCGGCTGGTCATTGATGGTAATGCTGTTCTTGTATTCGAACGTCGCCGTTTTAAACATTTTGCCGGAGACGGTATAGAATTCGGCTTTTAACCCGACAATACGTTCCTTCGATACCCAGTATTTTATCCGGTCGTAAGTTGCTCTGCTGTCCACGGCCTGCAAAGCCATTACCCAACACGCTTCACCGTTAAATTGACCGTCTTCGGAGCTTACAATTTTATAATCACCTGCGTAATTAGTAGAAGCAATATCTCCATTAGCCGCGGTGCCCATAAGTTTTTGCCGCGGGGAAATCGGAACCGCTTTGGAAAGCCCCGGCTTGGAAAACCACATATTACGGTCCTGCATTAACAGCTTTTGACCTTTCACATTAGCCGGCGCCAAAGTATCGATAAGAGAATTATAACCTCTGGCGTTTACCCTTAATGTTCTATGCTGCTCACGTCCGCCCTCAATAGAATCCATGGAAATCTCCCATTGTATTCCTTCGGCGTTACCGCGGGCTTCATCCGCTTTTTGAAGCATTTCCTTGTGACCAATCTGCGCGTGAACCGTTGGCGCAAACACATTAAGAAAAGAAATTAAAACGAAACCAATTACAATAAAGGATAGGTTCTTAAATTGTTGACTCATCATCTTCCCCATGAAAAATATTTTATTCAAATACAATTTAAATGGTATCAAACATGTCCCAGCGCATCCACTATATTCTGCCTTGCCGCACGTCTCGCGGGAATTATCGCCGCGACCATGGACAGCAAAACAAGGCTCAGTAATAAAGCAACCAGTGCCAGCGGCACCATATCCACATACATCGACACGGGTTTGGAAAATCCGGGAGGTATGTACTTGGGCGGATAAACTTTAACAATAGCCCATACGCATGTATGCAATACAATGCCCATGAGACTGCCGAAGAATCCCAGCATGGCTCCTTCCAGAGCGAAAAGAACGGATACTCCTTTGCGTTTTAAGCCTAACGCCCGCAACGTGCCAATTTCTCTGGTCCTTTCCAGAATAGCCATGCCCATCGTGTTGACCGTAGTCATTACCACTATAACCAGAACAATGGAGAAAAGAAACATAAACATCGTATCGAGGAAAGATTTTTGTTTGGAGAAAGACATGGAAAGCTCCTTCCATGTTCTGATTTCGCAATCTATGCCTGCTGTCTTTAATTTTTTAAGAAGCAGCGTGCGCATCTGCTCCGTTTCTTCCCATTTTTTAAGCAGGATCACAATTCTTTCCGCCGATTGAGTGTCCAGTAAAGACTGAGCGAAATAATAATTGAAGCGCATAAATTTATCGTTGGAAAAATCATTGCCGGAATCATAAACTCCATTTATTTGTATATCCAGAGCATTCATCTGTCCGCTTATTGTGGGCGCCATGACAACCCCGTCCTTGCCGGGCGTTAAATCGAGATATTTGCTCAGATCTTTCGTTATTTCCACTCCGTAGCGTTTATCATCGCTCAAGCGTTGTCCAATAACCGGGAAATATTGAGTCCATTGTCCTTTAATAATTCTGTCATCTCTGGGAACAACACCCTGAGCGATAAAAACAGTGGAAACTTTACCATTGGTTACGATGCCGGTAACCTGGATCTGCGGCGTAGCCAACATTACGCCCTTTTCTTCTCCGACAAGCTTGATGATTTTTTGAGTATCTTCACCGGAAAACATATATTTTTCGGGTTCCAGCTTCCCTTTTTCCTGCCAACCGGCCCTGTTGATTCTTAAATTACCCAGCCCCTCGCCTCGAATCGCCATAATTTCAAGGCCGTTATACACATTATGAATATACCCGTAATAAAGGCTGATTGCGGCAAAACCCACGCCGATAGCAACCATCGTCACAAAAGAGCGACGCCTGTTTCTCAAAATATTCCGGAATGCCAGCTTCAGCCATTTCATCATGTATATGCCGCTCCATTAACTATTTTACCGTCTTCCAGAAGCACAGAGCGCTTGACCTTATCCAGAAGTCTCTGATCGTGGGTGGAAAAAATAAAAGTGATTTCGTCTTTTTCGTTCAGCTCGCGCATAATCTCAATTATCATCCGGGCGGTTTCGGAATCGAGATTGGCGGTAGGTTCATCGGCAATGACAAGAGAAGGATTATTGACCAGCGCCCGCGCGATCGAAACTCTCTGCTGTTGGCCTCCCGACATTTTCGCCGGACGATTATGGATAAGTTCGTTCAAGCCGACTTCTTCCAGACGGGCCAGCGCTTGCTTTCTAGCCTGGGCCACCGGCGCGCCTTTGATTTGCAGGGGCAGCATCACATTCTCCAGCGCGGAAAGAACAGGAACCAGATTGAATCCCTGGAAGATGAATCCGATGACCTGATTGCGATGTTCACTTTTCTGATCATCAGTCAAAGACCGGACA
>JQDQ01000033.1 GCA_000747625.2 Smithella sp. SCADC | reverse complement strand
TGCTATTCTTCTTTTGCTTTTTTACCATATGGGTACCTCCTGTTGTTTTGGGTTTGTTTGTGCATCCCTTTATACAACAGGTTGCCCATATGGTTCATTTGATTTTTTTATAAACGCGCGCAAGATTCAGGTAATACATCATCAAAGACCAATTGAAGGTTTCGCCCGGTTCTTACCGGGTGCCCGGCGTATGCCGGGTCAAGACCGCCGCCATAGACCACTCGGCCATCCCTCCATAAATAACATCTTTCCTTTAAGATTGCTTCTTAAGGAGTAATTCGTTCCAGTCCTCTCATATAGGGACGCAAAGCTTCCGGTATTATAACACTTCCATCAGCCTGCTGATAATTTTCCAGTATCGCCACAACAGTTCTGCCGACAGCAAGACCGGATCCATTTAATGTATGTACAAACTCAACCTTACCGCTTTCTTTTCGACGAAACCGAATAGATGCGCGGCGCGCCTGAAAATCTTCAAAATTGCTGCATGAAGAAATTTCCCGATACGTATTTTGTCCCGGCATCCAGGCTTCCACATCATAAGTTTTGGCTGAAGAAAACCCCAGATCAGCCGTGCAAAGGCAAACAGTGCGATAAGCAATTCCTAGTTTTTTAAGAACTTCTTCCGCATTGGCAGTCAGTTTTTCCAACTCGTCATAAGAAGTTTCCGGTCGGGAAAACTTCACCATTTCCACTTTATTGAACTGATGCTGACGGATCAATCCCCGTGTATCTTTACCGTAAGATCCGGCTTCTGAACGGAAACAGGGAGAGTAAGCGACTAAATAAATAGGCAGCTTCTCTTCTTCCAGAATTTCTTCGCGGTAAATATTGGTTACCGGAACTTCCGCTGTCGGAATCAGATAATATTCCATACCTTCAATTTTAAAAAGATCTTCCTTAAATTTCGGCAACTGACCGGTACCGGTCATGCTTTCGGCATTGACCATAAAAGGTGTCAACACTTCCGTGTAACCATGCTTTGCCGTATGCAAATCCAGCATAAAATTGAACAGCGCTCTCTCAAGCTGAGCCCCTGCACCTCGATAAACTGTAAACCGTGCTCCCGTTATTTTTGCACCACGCGCGAAATCCAGAATATTCAAGCTTTCTCCAAGTTCAAAATGCTGTTTGGGTTCAAAACTGAAAACCGGTTTTTCACCCCAGGTACGCACAACCGGATTATCTTCGGAGCTCTGGCCCTGCGGAACAGATTCATGCTGAATATTCGGTACAATCATGACAAAAGAATTAAGTTCTTCTTCCGTCACTTTGAGACTTTCGTCATATTCTTTTATCTTTGTCGAAACGTCTCCCATCTTCTCGATAAGAGCCGAGGCGTCCTCTTTCTTTTTCTTGAGTTCGCCAACTTGCTTAGAAACACTATTGCGCTCATTGCGAAGCGTTTCCACCGCCTGCAAAATGTCGCGTCTCTTCGAGTCCAGACCCAAAAATCGATCAAAATCTATTTTCTGACCGCGTTCATCCATTTTTTTGCGGACAAGATCGATGTTTTGTCTTAAATACTTAATATCTAACATACTTAACCTTTTGAATCTTTTGCTGGTTTTACCGGCCAAAGACTGGTTTTCCTATCATTTTGGAATCTTGAAGTCAATGATTTTGTCTGAGGGGCTTATATTATGAACTGGTTAATTTCCTTTTAACCATATCGACAACAGCATGCATTTCCGGGCTTTTCATAAAAAAAGCACAGATAAAGAAAATGAAGGCCCCTATAATAATGGAAGTCGTAAGATACAATAATCTTATTTTAAATGCGGCATAAGTATTCCAGGGATTTAGTAAATCAAAAAGAAAAATAGCCGCCAGCATAACAAGGGCGGATATTATAATTTTAAAAATTGATACAAAAAAAGAGCGGTCGAGATATGTCCCGATTTTTCTTTTTAAGACAAAAGCCAGGACAAGGACATTGACGGAGGCGGCAATTGAACCAGCCAGAGCAATACCACTATGCTTTAAAGGATGCATCAAGGCCAGGGCAGCCAGTACATTCACTATCAATGTAACAATGGCAGCTTTGAGTGGCCATTTGGAATCCTGAAGGGAATAGAAAGAAGAAACAAATACGCGGATGGTTGCAAAAGCCCAAAGACCAAGCGCGTAACATAATAAAGCCTGACTTGTATAAACGGCGGCTCGAGTATCAAAAGCGCCACGTTGAAACAAAACGGAAATAATCGGCAGGTTCAGAGCCATTAAAGCGACCATGGCCGGAATGGTTAAAAAAAGCATCAGGCGCAGGGAAAAAGAAATGCTCGATTTTAATTCATCAATTTTACCGGCAGCAACATGATTGGAAAAACTGGGCAAAGCCGCCGTTCCAATGGCAATGGCAAATACTCCCAGTGGCAATTCCATAACTCTGTCGGCATAAAAAAGATAGGTTACAGAACCGCCCGGAAGCAGTGAAGCCAAAACAGTCCCAACAACAACGTTGATAGTCGTCACACCGGCACCCAGAACGGCCGGAATCATTAACAGGCCTATCTGTTTAATTCCAGGATGGTGCAGGTTTACTATAAGTTTCAGCTTGAAACCGAAATTCCTTAAAAAAGGCCACTGCAAGGCCAGTTGCAGAAGACCTCCAATCAGGACTCCCACTGCCAGAGCTGTAATAGGTTCGGCAAAAAAGGGACGCAAAGTAAACGCCGCCGCAATCATGGCAATGTTTAACATTACCGGAGAGAGCGCAGGTGCCGCAAAATGTCTGAATGAATTTAAAATACCCATGCATAAAGCGACAAGCGCAACAAAAAATATATAAGGAAACATCAGACGGTTCAAAAAAACAGCCAGTGAAAACTTCTGAGGATCGGAAATGAAACCGGGAGCGATTACTCCGACAATCAGAGGAGAGAAGAGAATGCCCAACACCGATACAACGACTAAAATTATGGAAAGGATGGTAAAAGCGTTGTTAGCCAGTTCGATGGCGTCCTCTTTTGTTTTTTTCTGGAGGTACTCGGTAAAAACAGGAACAAAGGAAATGGTTAGAGATCCTTCACCCAGCAGACGTCTGAGCATGTTCGGAATTCGAAAAGCCACCCAGAACGCGTCAGTCATCCAATTAGCGCCAAAAAAAGCAGCGATAACAATATCTCTCAGCATTCCAGAAACACGGCTGACCAT
>JQDQ01000032.1 GCA_000747625.2 Smithella sp. SCADC | reverse complement strand
CAGAAATCATTTTTGATAAAAATGAAGACTGGGAAAAACGAATATTATGTAGTGATGAAAGTTGCATCGGGACGATAGGTGCGGATGGTAAATGCCGAGAATGCGGTAAACCGCTATAACTATAAATAAATTATGACTATAGAAAAAACCAGAACAACCAGTGTCTTGCTATTTGTTTTCCGGTGTATCCCGCTAAATGTGCGTAAAGGATTATTTAAAACCGTCTTCTGGCTTTTTTACCATCTGGGAACCAAAAACCGTTTGATAGTAATGCATAATCTGCAACATTCTTTTCCGAAAAAATCCGTTAAGGAATTGATCGGTATTGCCAAAGGAGTCTACCGTCATTTGGCTATTGTGGCTGCTGAATTTTTCAGTCTACCTTCTATTACCAAAGAAAATATTCATCAATGGGTTGATTTTGAAGGTCTGGAAAATTATCAGATGGCGATTGCCAAGGGCAAAGGAGTTCTGTCTGTTGTTGCTCATTTTGGTAATTGGGAACTAATGACCATAGCCATTCCAATGTATATCAAGCCAATGCAAATCGTTTACCGGCCGTTGGATAGTCCGATCATTGATAATATGGTGGAGTACGTACGAACCATGCAGGGGAATGGATTGATTCCCAAAGGGGGATCGGGAAAACGAATTATGGAGTTATTAAAAGAGAATCAAATAATAGGAATTCTCAGTGACCAGAACGTCGCCGCGTATGAGGGAGTTTTTGTTGATTTTTTCGGACGTCCCGCCTGCACCGGTGTCGGGCTGTCGGTTATGGCCATGCGTGCTGGCGCTCCCGTGATTCCGGCTTTTATGGCCAGGCAGAAGTCGGGTAAATACAAACTTATCCTGAAACCAGCCGTTGAAGTTGTTTGTACAGACAATTATGAAGCGGACTTGCGGGTAAATACACAGCGTTTCACAAAAGCAGTGGAAGATATTGTTCGTGAATATCCCGACCAATGGTTCTGGTTCCATCAACGATGGAAAACAAAGAAGTACCAAAAAGAATAGCACTCATATTGGGTACTAAGAGATAAAAACTTATGGCTGTTGAACCAACCAAAACGACAAAAACAATGCTGTTTGTTGGCCACTGGATTCCCCTATTCGTGCGTAAGGGGTTAATTTATAAGCTTATTTATGCTTTTTTATCATCTGGGAACCAAAAACCGGTTGATAACCCTGCACAATAATTTTTGAAATCATATAACCTCCTTACATGTTACTTGAAAAATTAGTTGTCTCTATTAAGCAATCATGTTTTTTCCATTGGGGAAAAATAAAGACACTTTTGTGCCGCGACCCAATTGGCTTTCGATTTCTATCCTGCCTTCGTGTGCTAGCATAAGATGCTTAACAATTGATAGTCCCAGCCCGGTTCCGCCCAAATCGCGCGAACGAGATCTATCCACTCGATAAAAACGTTCTCCTAGCCGTTGAATTTCATCTTTGGGAACACCGATGCCCGTGTCACTAATCGATACTACTGTATAAGCACCGGCTTCATCAGTTTTGATGACGATATTGCCCGACTCCGGTGTAAATTTAACCGCATTATCTAAAACATTGACAAATATTTGCGTAAGCTTATCTTTGTCAGCTTTGATTTGATCAATATTTTCGCGCACATCGTTCTGAATAGTAATATTTTTAAACTTTGCTTTGGCTTCTACCAGAGAAATAACATTAGTTAAAGCTGCATTTAAGGAGACACTCTCGAAATTAAGTTTTGTTTCTTTCATTTCAATATTGGATATCGTCAGCAGATCTTCGACGAGGCGATTGAGTCTTTCGGCTTGCTTTAAAATTATATCAATAAATCTTTTCGTTTCCTCAATATTATTTATGGCACCGTCTTTGATTGTATCTAAATATCCAATTATCGCCGTAAGTGGCGTTTTGATCTCGTGAGTAACGTTGGCTACAAAATCAACTCGTATTTGTTCAAGCTTTTTAAGCCTGGTTACGTCGTGAAAGACAATCATAGTTTTTTCTTCATCGGGATGGCCATGAACCGTTGATATACTGACACTTAAGATAATCGGTTCTACAGTACCCATCGTAATTTCTCGAGACACATTCACGCGTGTTTCCTTGAATTCCAGAAAGGCTTTTTGCAAATCGACACTGCGGAAAGCCTCCATAAGCGTTTTTCCGTTAACATCACCATATTGAATAGCCAGCATATTGCTTAAAACAGGACTGATAAATTCTATTAAATCCTGTTCATTGGTAATCAAAACACCTTCGTTCATGCTGGTAAACGCCGTCATTAATTTACTTTTTTCTTCATTGGCAATTCTGATTTTACTTTTCAGTTCTTCCACAAGAAAATTAATATTATCGGCCAGTTTTTTGGTTTCATCTGCTGTATCTAAAATAATTGTTCCAACTTGTTTTCCCTGCCGTAATCTTTCGGTAAATTTTTCCATAGATCTAATTGGCGCAGCCAGGCGGTAAGAAAAGAACAGCGCAATCATGAGCGAAATAATTGCCACTATGAATAGTGATAGAAGAATATATTGATATACTTTGTCGATCTCATTCTGCACATCATGTAGAGGACGTGCCAGACGAACATAACCGGTAGTTCTTGCCCCATCTTGGATTGTAACGGCTACATATAGCATATCAATGCCCAGCGAATTACTAAACCGGACCGATTTTCCTGTGCCACGTAGTCTCGCTTCCTGCACTTCCGGGCGGTTAAAATGATTTTCCAGGTTGGCAATGTCTTTTTCTGAATCAGCAAAAACCTTTCCTTGAGCGTCAATCAAAGTAACTCTGGAATTCGATATTTTCGCAACTTGCTCCAACTGATTTGATGTTTTCCGGGGAGAGCTCAGGTCAATAAGCTGAGCATAGGAAAATAATTCCGTTTCAATTTTGGAAGTAAGAACCTCCTTTATCTCGTTACGCATGAACATATCTAAAAGGAAAAAAGATATACTTATTATGACAAGGTAACTAAAAAATATTTTGTAAAAAAGATTTTTTTTCAAGCTGGTTCCTCACCGCTGATAATTGAAGTTTGGTGCCGTACATTTTCACCGGTAACCATATAAGTTACCATATCCGCAATGCCTTTAGTGTGATCGGCAATACGCTCCAAATTTTTTGATACCTGCATAATCATTAAAGCCCGATGAATCGTTTTGGAATCCTCCATCATAAATGTCAGAAGTTCGCGGAAAGTTTGTTCGTTGAGATCATCGGTGACCTGTTCCGTCCGCCGGACTTTATCGGCCAGATTTAAATCATTTCTGATAAAACTATCCAAAGAGTCTTTGATCATTTCTCCAACGAGGTCAGCCATACGCGGCAGATCAATATATGGCTTCAGTATCGGTTCTTCATTGAGCTGAATGGCTTTTTCCGCGATGTTAACTGCCATATCGCCGATTCTTTCCAGATGTCCTGTGATTTTTATCGCTGTTGTAATAAATCTTAAATCTATCGCCGTGGGCTGACGCAAAGCAAGTATTCTTATACACCTTTCTTCTATATCCGAATCCATTTTATCAATTTCATCATCGTCTTTGATAACCTTACGCGCCATGCTGGAGTTTCTTTCCGACAGAGATTTCATCGCATTCTGAATAGCTTTTTCCGTCACAGCGCCAAGATAAATCAGATTATTCTTTATTTCCTGCAATTCTTTTTCATAATGCAAACTGGTATGTCGTTTTTCTTCCATAATTGATCCTCCAGTTAATTCTTACCCGAATCTGCCAGTAATATAATCTTCTGTCTGTTTTATATCCGGATTAGTAAATATTTTATCTGTCTTATTATACTCGACTAAGTTTCCTATATAAAAGAACGCTGTCTCATCGGAAATCCTGGCCGCCTGCTGCATATTATGAGTAACTATAATTATAGTATAGTTCTTTTTCAGTTCTTCAATCAACTCTTCAATTTTCGCTGTAGAAATGGGATC
>JQDQ01000031.1 GCA_000747625.2 Smithella sp. SCADC | reverse complement strand
AAAAATGATGTTTTTGCTGAATCTTAACTTATAAAATTGGAGGGACAGATTATGGGTAAATCGAAAGATGTGAAAAAAGACGCGAAGAAGAAACCCGTGAAATCCGCGAAAGAAAAAAAAGAAGCCAAGAAGTTGAAGAAAGCGGGTAAAGCCGGCTTTTAATCGGCAGAAAAGACAGGCGGCAAACGGTTTAACAGGAATAAATAATTTACAACATGTCTTTGCGGGGGAGTGCAACGACCGAAGCAATCCCTTTCCTGATATGTATTATTGAGATTGCCGCGTCCGCCCTGGCGGACGCGCAATGGCAACTTCTGATCATCATACTGTTTTTAAGTTCGGAACAAAAAAGGATTTCTAATGAAAATTAAATTTGCCGGAGCGGCAAGAGAAGTTACCGGCTCCTGCTTTATTATAGAAACGGACAAGGCCCGATTCGCCGTTGACTGTGGCATGCATCAGGGCGGCGACGAAATGGAAAAACGCAATTGGGATATAGCCGCTTATGACCCGGCCAACATTGATTTCTTCCTTATTACTCATGCTCATATTGATCATTCGGGATTGCTTCCCCGCATGGTGCAAAACGGATTTCACGGCACAGTTTACGCAACCGAACCGACGGGAGACCTCATCAAGATACTGCTTCTGGACAGCGCCCATATTCAGGAAACAGATGCGACTTCGAAAATGAGAAGAATGCAACGCTATGGTAAGTCTGAAAAGATTATACCACTTTATACGACAAAAGACGCGGAAGCCGTCTGCCCGTTAATTAAAACAAAACGATACAATGAAGTTTTCACTCCCGGTAACGGAATAAAAGCCAACTTTCAGGATGCCGGCCACATATTGGGCGCGGCTATACTGGAATTATTCATCGAAGAAAACGGGTCATCCACAAAACTGGTTTTCTCCGGCGATATCGGTCGTCGCCATCAGTTGCTCATGGAGGATCCCGCAACGATCAGAGACGCAGACTATCTTTTTATGGAATCGACGTACGGTGATCGCGATCATAAAGGCGAAGAGGACAGTCTCAATGAAATGGCCGAGGCCATTCAGTATAGTTATTCCAGGGGCGAAAAGATCATCATTCCCGCTTTTGCAGTCGAGAGAACGCAAGAGATGCTTTATTCTCTTTATCTGCTGAACATCAAGGGAAAGTTGCCCAAGGATATGCCGGTATTTCTCGACAGTCCACTGGCCATCAAGGCAACAGAAATATTCCGGCGACACCACTCATACTTGGATACGGATACGCAAAAAATTTTGAAAAAAGGTGAAGATCCTCTGGATCTGCCGCAGCTAAAGTTTTCGTCATCGACAGAGCAATCGATGAGAATCAACGAAATGGAAGGGTCGGCCATCGTTATTTCCGCCTCCGGCATGTGCAATGCCGGAAGAATCAAACATCATCTGCGACATAATTTGTGGCGCTCCGGCGCGAGCATTGTTTTTGTCGGCTTTCAGGCCCAGGGAACTCCCGGCCGTAAAATCGTCGAAGGTGCGAAAAAAGTCCGCATCTTCAATGAAGATATTGCCGTAAACGCCAGAATATGGACCATCGGTGGTTTTTCCGCCCACGCCGGACAAAGTCAGCTTATGGATTGGCTGGGCAATTTCCAAAATAAAAAAATGCCGGTATTTTTAGTGCATGGTGAAGCTGTAGCGCAAGATGTGCTTGCTTCTTTAATCAAACAAAAACTGGGCTTCGATGTTACCATCCCTGAATATCTGGAAGAAATCAAGATTAAAGCCGGTGCTCAACCGGAAGAATTAAAACAACCGCAGGCCGCGCCACAGCCGGTTGATCTGGCCCCATTGCTTGCTGACCTGAAAGCGAAAATTGATGACATCAACAATCAAATGGGGAAGATTCAATCTCTTCCTGAATCTCGTCAGGTTGAATTTCTTGATTTGCTTAAGCAGGCCAATCTTAGCATTGACGAAATAAAGATCAGAGATCTTGCCGCGCGAAAATAAATTCAACGGCATTGAATTTAAATATCTGGATGGAAGAGCAACATTATTTTGTCTCTATCGCGTCAAAAATACGCGGAGACGCCCAACTGATCAGATCGGTATCTAATCAATTCAGCCTCTCTTTCATGAAGAAAAATTAATAGGAATCTTTTCATCGCATAAAAATGCAGACAGATAATGATTTTATGAGAATAGCGCTGGAGGAAGCGCAAAAAGCTTATAGCTGCGGCGAAGTTCCCGTGGGGGCGGTATTGGTGCATAAAGGCAATGTTTTAGCACGGGCGCATAACTCACCCATTGAGAATAAAGACCCTTCAGCGCATGCAGAGATGCTGGTGTTAAGGCAGGCGGGAGAAAAAATTGGCAATTACCGGCTCGACGGTGCCGAACTTTACGTTACACTTGAGCCCTGTATAATGTGCGCGGGCGCGATTATTCAGGCACGGCTGACACGCGTCATTTTCGGGACGCGCGATCCTAAATGCGGCGCTGTAGTTTCATTGTTTAATGTTCTAAATGATGAAAGATTGAATCATCATGTGGAAATAACAGAAGGAATATTACGGGAAGAATGCGGGCAAATATTGAGTAGATTTTTTCGGGAAAAGAGGATAAAAGCCGACTCGTCCGACTGATATCGGTGCGGAGAGGTACCGAAGTGGTCGTAACGGGATCGACTCGAAATCGATTTGGGGGCCACAAAGCTCCCACGGGGGTTCGAATCCCCCTCTCTCCGCCAGTTTTATAGATTGAGCATAATGGAAATGCGGTAAAGGGTTTGGAGGGCTTGTCCCGACACCGGGCGAATGTCCGGCAAATCCCCCTCTCTCCGCCAGTAAGATATAGAGTTTTTATAAATAAATGTGAAGTTGGAGTTCGCCCGGCATGCGCCGGGCGCCCAGCGTCTAAAGGTCACACGTGCTGGGCGAATCCAGGATTGATAAATTTACAAAGTTCTTTATACTGATAAAAAAATATTGTTTTTCTGGGAGAGATGTCCGAGCGGCTGAAGGAGCACGACTGGAAATCGTGTGTATGCCCCCAAAGGTGTACCGCGGGTTCAAATCCCGCTCTCTCCGCCAGAAAACAAAATCTAATTGCTTGGAATATACTGTGGTTTGTTCTGTTTGATCGAACACCCGGCAGGGAACCCCGGCGAGTGACGGGAATGTCAGGCAAATTCATTTCTTTTCGCAAATAATTATACAGCCAATTATATCTACTCCGCTAACATGCGGAAAACAATTCCTATTTAAACAGAATATAAAGTATTAAAATAGTATTGAATAAAATTCATAATTCTATTATAGTTGTATCGACTTTAACAAAGTGCCGTTTATTGGCATTTAATAGAAAGATATACAATGATCGGTAAACAAGGAGTGGCAGATCATTGTTAATCGCTAAAGAAAGGCTCCAGGATTTAATTCCCGCAATTGCCGGCAAGATGAAATTTCGCCCGGCAATCGTGGAGAAAGATTATTATCTTACGGTTATCCTCAATAACATCGATGATTTGTTGAGTGACAAGATTGTCTTTAAGGGCGGGACGTTGTTCAATAAAGTTCATCTGAATTACCATCGTTTAAGCGAAGATCTTGATTTTACCTATTTGAGCGAGTTAACAGTGCGCTCACAAAGATCAAAGGCGATTACTCCTATCAGAGAGAAGATGCCATCTTTTTTGAAAGCGCTTGGCCTGACCAGTGACAATCCGCTCGGCGAAGGATTCAATAACTCCACGCAGTATGTGTTCAAGCTTCAGTATCCATCACTTATTACCGCCAAGAATGAGAATGTCAAAATTGAAATATCCCTGCGTCAGCATCCTTTGGATAAACCTGTTTATAATGAAATAAAACATTTTTATCAGGACCCGTTTAGCGGCAATACTGTTCACTTAAAGCTTGATTTTTTTCATCTTAAGTGTCATATCCTTATCTCAATATCACAGATAAGGATGGCATACAGATGGCACGGACAATTGCTGGACTTTCAACG
>JQDQ01000030.1 GCA_000747625.2 Smithella sp. SCADC | reverse complement strand
AAAGTAAAATCTTTCTGAAGAACAGTTTTGGATGGCGCCAGAATTTTTTTGTATAAATTGATAAAGAAGTCTTTTTTTGCATTCAGCATATTAAAATTTTTTTATTACTGGACTCGATCAAAACTTATAACGAATGTGGGTACTTTAAATAATACTGCGAATTTTGCCAGCTCTTTTTGCCAGCCAGGTTTAACTTCATCACCACATAGAAATTAAATAGGTTTAAAGAAACAAATGATTTCATAAGACGATAGGGATAAGCAGGGAAGGAATAAATATTTTTTTTAATAAAATTATCCCCCATATAAATGGTTTCTTCCTCAACGCCTCTAGGTTCATGAACGACATGAGAAAATCGATATTTTTCCCAGTCTTTCGGAAAATCTGTATAAATCAGGCGCCCCTCCTTTTCCAATTGTTCCATCAAATCCGTGCCCGGAAGCGGGGTCAGTATGGTGATCTGAAAGATATCGACCCCGGAGTGTAGCAAATCCTTTGCCATTTTCTTATAATAATCAGGAGATTCGAAGTCATTACCCACGATAAAGGCCCCAAAAACCCCAATGCCGTATTTATGAAAAGTATCCACTACTTTTTTATAATTCTCAGATCCAATCTTCAGATTAATCCTTTTTTTCATGCTCTTGAGCATGTCCGGATTAGTCGTTTCAAAACCTATAAACGCTAACATACAACCCGCCTGAGCCGCCAGTTTAAGCAATGGTTCATCTCCTGCGGCGTTGATCGATGTCTGCATTACCCATTTTTTATTGAAGCCTCTTTTGATCATGCCTTCAAATAACTCCTTGGCCCTTTTTCGGCTTTCAGGGCTATAGCCGATAAGGTTGTCATCGAGAAAAAGAACGAATTCTCCCTGGATGTCGTCGAGTTCTTTTAATATGTCTTCCGGGTTGTGTTGCCGGTAGTTCCGGCCCAGGTAGTTGGAAACCGAACAAAAATGGCAACTGAAAGGACAGCCACGAGAAGTTTGGATTGGACTCCAGAAATAATCAGGATGGATTAAATCCCGCCGAGGAATAATCTTTGATTGTGTCAAATCAATCTGGGGACCTATGTATTTAGGTTGTAGAATATTATTTTCAAAGTCACTGATGACTTTATCCCATATCCCTTCCACCTCACCCACAACTACGGCATCTCCATACTGCAGGGCCTCATCGGGCATCATAGAGACATGAATTCCTCCAAAAATGACTTTGATTTTCTTTTCTCGGTAAATCCCGGCTATTTCATAAGCCCGGTTTATATTGCTGGTAAAGGCCGTAATTCCCACCAAATCCGCTTCTTCAAATTCAAAGGGAGTAAAGTTCTCATCCCATATTTTAACCGACCAATTTGAAGGGGTGACGGCAGCTACATAGGCCAGACTTAAAGGGGGAATATTGGAAATTTTGCTCAACGCCATGCCACTCTTGCGGCCCATCGGATTTATTAATAATAGTTTTTTCAAGTGTATTATCGTCCTTTTATTTGATAAAATATTATTTATTATGGTTGAACCATAATAAATTCGGTCTTGTATGTTACGGATAGCCTAGCAGGGAACATAATCCAATTCTTCTACCAGCATTTTCAGGAAATGGCGTACTTCCGTTAAGGGATGGTCTAAACCCCACGAGCATCAATAGGTGATTCTTCTTCATCCAGTTTGAAATTGAAATCTTTCTCTTCGAAAAGTTTTAAACAGACATCTACAACCAAAGCGTCGAGAGTGGAACCACGCTGCCTTCTGATTTCTTCCAGCGCAAACGCTATTCCCAGTGCAGGTCTGTAGGGACGGTTGCTGGCCATGGCTTCAACCGCGTCTGCAACAGCGACAATTCTGGATTCTAAAAATATTTCATTACCGGAAATCCCTAATGGATATCCCGAACCATCCATTCTTTCGTGGTGTTGATAAACAATATCAACGATAATTGGAATAAAATTAACTTTATTCAATATTTTATAACCCACGGTCGGATGAGTTTTCATCATCGCAAATTCAAGGTCGCCCAATTTTGTTGGTTTTGTCAAAATAGAAGCGGGAATATATATTTTCCCAATATCGTGGATCAGGCTGCCCATACGAATCAAATCGATTCTTTCTCCCGGCAAACCTAATTCTTCGGCTATGGCGACGGCAAGCTGGGCTACGCGCCTTTGATGACCTGCCGTGTAAGGATCCCGTGATTCAACAATCATAGAAATGGCGTCAATGGTACTGCTCATGGCTGATTGAAGCTTTTCCAGGCTCTTTTTCAGTTCCCTTTCCGATTTTATGATGTCGGTTAAATTTTTAAATGTTCCCACCAATCCGATATAATTTCCTTCTGAATCAAAATTTGGCGCGCCACTGATGCTGAAGTATCGCTCCGTACCATCCCTATGAAGAAGGGTAACCGTCCCTTCTTTAATGGTTTGATTCTGATCCCTGACTTGCTTAAAGCTTTCAATATATTTTGCGATATCTTCTTCTCTGGCAATATCCACAAAATATTTACCGATGATTTCCTCAGGTTTGTATCCTAAAATCGGTTCAATTGCCGGGTTGATATATGAAAATTCCCCGTTGATACCCAAAGTATAAATTATATCCGGCGCATTCTCGCTGAGAGAACGGAAACGCTCCTCGCTCTCCTTTATTTTCTGATAAGCGATGGCGTTATTGATGCTGATGCCGACCTGCGGGGCAATGCCCATCAAAAGACTCATATCTGTCTGACTGAGAGGCTTCTTTGATTGTACATTATCGACAATAAGAACTCCCTTGGACTCTCCTTTATAAATAATAGGAACGCAGATAAAAGCCTGAGAACCCATGGCACGAACAAAATCCAGACTTCTAGCAGAAAGATCACTCTCGATTTCGGAAACATCATTGACCAAAATTGGTTTTTGTTTTCTAAAAACATCCACCGCCGTCCCTTTGGAAAGAGGATTATCAAGATGAAATTTAATGTTCTTCAGGTAATTTTCATCTCTCGGGTTGTATCCATAACCGGCCGTATAAACGAGACAGTCGGCTTGCTTGTTGGTAAGCATGATCATGCCCCGGTCGAAATCCAGTCTTTTTTCCAGAGACTCCATTATGAAGTTGAGCAGTTGATCAATCTCTATGATCATGGAGGAGGCTTGGCCGATTTCCTGAATCAACAGGGCCTCATTATATCGTTTATTGATCTCATCCAAGAGACGTTCCGCCGAATCTCCCTGGTTCTGGATATTAGTGAGGAGTTCCTTTTTTTCCAGATTTTCCGTATACATTGATATCCCCATGGACATGACCATATAAAACAAAACCAGTTTATTCCAGTAAACGGGGCTGAGGATAAACAAGAAGACGAGGCAGATCACAAAACCGAGGACCAAAAAATAACTGCGGATCTTCTTCCAGACCATGGAGGATGTTTTTTCCAAGTAAACAATATAGAGGCAACAGTCCCCTCCATTATGAATACATACGGGATGTTCTATCTTGCCAAATTTATTGGTGAAAAGTTTTGCCATCGACTCCATTATGCCCAGCCGGTAACGACACTGATAAGGCTTTTCAACTACCCCCGGCTGCAATACGACCTTACCTTCAATTTGATCAGCTCCGATGGCTTTGGTCTTCATGATTGTCGCCCGGCTGAGATGGGCATTAAGCTTTCCCATAACAGCATAAGCAGTCACAGGCTTAATGAAACTCACCATATACTGTCCCAAAGCTCCGGAGGCGCGGGAGGTGGTGGCAAACCGTCCTACTTTTCTGGAAATGTCCGGATCATGGGTCATTTTCGTAATTACTTCTTGAAAACGATCACTCTGCTCCTGCGTAAACCAATGACCTTCATCATCCAGTTGATAGATTTCCATATTCGAATATTTTAAAATGCTTGCAATATCGATATCCGGAAAGTACTTATTCAGATACTCCACATAGCTTTTGAAGATACGACTATTATAAAGGGGGGTGTCATTCATTATTTTTTCAGATATTTCCTAATAAGAAAACGGATTAAAGATTTAAGCCGATGCTTTGTATTTGCCACAAAATATTCACCAAGCTCTTTACCATAATTCACATCCATGACCCATAAATTATATTGTTTTTTAGAAGGAACGCCCTTGACCTCCAAATAATTAGATGGATAAACGAGAATAGGTATTTTGTCAATCGTAAAAGAAGCGATTAATTGAGAAATAGCAGCAGATAGCGCTTCCCAGGGCAATCCGTCCGCATCATTGACAATGATTTTAATCCCATTGAGGAAGTCCGACAGGCTAAGGCCCGGATCCGATTGGTTTACAATGAGCACAGCTTTTAACATTCCTTTATACTTCAGCGAGAAGCTTTGACAACTTCTTTTGAACCCGTTCCGGGCATACAGTTGCGACAGAGATTCAGTGTTTTCCTGTTCTTTGTCCAAACGTAAAATTTCCAGGAAGAGACCTCCGGAGACATTCCGGTAAAAACGATCTATTTCACCGAAATCGGATGATATAAACGGTTCCAGTGACCACCCCGCCGGAAGCGGTTGACAGACACCGGATGTCGGATAACTAAGATAGGAAAAGAGATCAAGGGAACAGGCTTGCGGATTATTGAGATGCCTGGCAAAACCACCAAAAAAATGATCGGGAAAACTGTTTTCGGGACGATAATAAAACATCATATAGTCCATTTGGGCGGCGGGGAGACGATAGATACCATCAATATAACGGAGGGCTTGTTTTAGAACTTGCACACCTGTC
This sequence comes from Smithella sp. SCADC, assembly GCA_000747625.2. Classification (GTDB taxonomy): domain Bacteria; phylum Desulfobacterota; class Syntrophia; order Syntrophales; family Smithellaceae; genus Smithella. The sequence continues at coordinate 9,930 of JQDQ01000030.1, read as the reverse complement.
CGCTTATTGTTGAGCTTACCTGCGGCAAGGTGATGAATCATCCATGTCCGCTCGTAGGAGTGGATCATGGAGATGTGTCCGTAGATCCGGCCGTTTCGCTGGTATGTCAGTTGAGCGATGAATTCCGGATTGTCGCGATAAAGCCTCCGATAGAATTCTTTCATGGGCTGCCGGTGAGACTGAAGCAGATTATATTTTTTAGGATAAATGAAACCGCTTTCAAAAAGAAATTTCCATAATTGATCCGCATCTACTTCATCGGCAATATGGGTGTTCGGATCGATAATATTCATGATAATATGACTCAAACGGTTATAATTGACGATATCCATATCCCGGATGACAAAGCCGTAGTGAATATTTCCCTTTTTCTCCTCGCGACGGTAGAGGATTTGGGCATTGCATTTCATTTTCAAGGCATCGGCATAATTAATGGTCAGACCAGAAATGATCATTCCGGTCATCAGTACATCCTCTTCGGCCGATAGATAAACGGCAAAGCCCGAGGTGGAAAGATTATAAATATCCAGTTGAATTTTTTCACTTGTTGCCGGGTGATCAAAAGTAATATTCGGCATAGGGGTGACCCCGACGCGGGAATTGCGCGATTTCTTCTTAAGAACACGACTCGTTTGGCTGGTTGCCGGAGTAAAGACCATATCCCGTGTTGTCTGATCAGATGTCTGCCGGATCAAGTTACAGGATGCCGAAAAAATTATCTGCTCACTCCGATAAAGATGGATGATTGATGGGCTGTCGGCATTAAACCAGCGAAAAGACCCCGCTGGCTCAGAGATGACCTCAATGCTAAAAGCCAGGGCGCTGAAATCAATAAGTCGTCCCTGAGCCCGAAAACCGTTCTGTACCACTGTGACCTCAATGCCCTGGCAAGGATAGCGCCTGGCACGACGTTGACCAAGTATATAACCCTTATCGGGCAGGTGAATGGTGAAAGAATCCCTTTGAACGTCCTTTAGCCGGGTGGGGATAAGAAACACCGAAAGACCGTCCGTGAAAATGATATTTAAAATATCTGCCTTTTCTGTAATGCTGCGGCTCTTCTCCGGCCAGCGGCAGGTCATCGAGCCATTGCCGCAAGGTTCCGGATGTGCCCGAACTAGAATATCTTCGTTATACTGAGGGTGATGGAGTTGCACGTATACCATGCCATCCATAAAGTGATGACTATTCCACAGATTAATCAACTCTTTTTGTTTGATAATCTTTTTGTTGGGTGCGTGATTTCGGATAAGATCCTGATTGCGGAAACGCCAAGGGACAGTTATTTCGTCGCGTTCAGTCAGGCTTTTATACAGCTTGAATACTGGCTTAATATTTCGATCTACGCTGAACATACTAAAACCCTTTGCTGCTGATAAGGTTTCCAATTTATTATCGGCTGTCTTGTAAAAAACATAAAATCGATAAAGCCGTTTCTGTTAATAGATCTTAATGTTTCATCAGTTCTTCCGAATAAAGGTTAAAATTTCGGCGGCAACTTCCTCAGGCCTTTCAAATTGTATGGCATGGCCACTAGCCAATGAAACTATCCGGTTCTTATTTTCACCGGAAAACATATGCCCGATGAATCGACGGACTTTATTGTTGTCCACAATTCGATCATGTTCCGCCATAATCGCCAGTACGGGAAGACGGTTCTGGAGCATGGCAAACCATGACATCTCCTGAATTTCATCCATGATCCTCGATGATTTTATGTTCAGTAACGTGATTTTGAGATCATCTTTTTCAATGAAATCCAGCCATTCATCGACCAGTGTGAAATCTGTCGCCTCCATGGGGACGGGAATGCAGGCATGATCGCGGTCGGGTCTCAGTTTAAGTTCCTTAATCATCGCCAGTATGTTGTTCTCGGTGATGCTTAAAACAGAGCGGAAGCGTTCATTCCAGAAAAAACCCGGCGTCATCAGAATGAGGCTGGAAAGGGAATCGGGCATCTTCGATGCGGCAACGGCGGCGTATTGCGCTCCCTGACACCAGCCGGCGAGATGAACCCGTTTGAAAGATTTTTTCAGATACTCAATGTGCCGGGTGACATCTTCAATTACCGTGTGCACGGAACCCAAGTCTCCCCGGTTATCATTCAATCCGCAACCTCGCCGGTCGGCGGCGACAACGGTCAAATCCGGCATCATCGCTCTCAGTTGAATCGCCAGCGGCGCCTGCCAGCCTGAATGGCTCATGCCCCCGTGCAGAATCAGCACCACATCTTCGCCTTCCGGATAACCCCATCGCCGGTAATTAATTTTATACTGGTCGGGCATTTCCAGAAAACAGATGTCCGGCGCCCCATCATCCGGTGTCTGGAGCATTCGACACTGCATGCCAAATCCGGTTTCCCAGTTTTCCACCGGAATAATCCGAAGCCCCTGGATGGTTTTCAGATAGTAGGGTGAACGCAAATCCAAAAGCCCACCGTGTCCGAACTTCAACATCGGTTGGGCCGGTTCCCGTTCCACCAGATAATCGCCGTAAGCCCCCTCGTGGGCCACAAGGCTCTCTCCCGCTGCAGCGGTAACCACAAGCGCAGCCCTCGTCAGCAAAGATGTCTCCCCGACATGACAACCCACAATAATCGGCCATCCCCATTTTTTCACCTCGGCGACCATCTTCAGCGCACGGACAAGGCCGCCTACCCGCGATATTTTGATGTTGGCGATAAACAAACCCGGTACATTTTGGAATAGCAGCAGATCATCCATGGTGCACAGGCTTTCATCCAGAATAACAGGAAGTCCTGTAGCTGTACTGAACTTGGTTATGTCCTTAACATTCTTCGCTCCCACAGGTTCTTCTACTGCAAATATCCGTGTGGTTCCCAGCTTTAGTATATACTTTATAGCTTCTTCACAACGATCCTTCCATAAATTGTTGGCATCAAGGCGAATGCGGAGAGCGGAGACGTGATGTTGAACGGACAAAGCCTCCAGTAAATCGATTCTCTTTGTATCTTTTTCCAGATTGCCGCTGAGTTTGATTTTGAAATCCGTTAATCCGCGGACCAGATATTGATCAACCAGAGTTGTGTACGGCCATGATCTTTGATCACCCAAAACGGCTGTGTAGCGGCTGTAACGATTGCCGCAGGTAAGTCCCAGCAACTCCTCGACTGAACAGCCCTTTTCCCTGGCAAGAATGTCAAGCACCGCCATTTCGATGGCGCACCATGCCGATGGGTAGTTATCAATTTCTTTTTCTTTCTCTTCTGTCCAATGTTTCATATTTTTCAGTGTTTCAAAATTAACTTTGCCGGAGGAAAAATTTTCCTTTATCCAGGTGAGACTTGTGTCCAGATCGTCACCAGCCACATAGTCTCTGGGACAACCTTCGCCGTACCCTGTATGTTCATGCCTTTTTGCCCGTACCCAGATGCTCTCTCCTTCATCTCTCGTTGCCGCAGCATGACGAATAGTTGTTTTCAAATTTAACCTTAATGGTTCTGCTTCTATACGCAAGGGATGCCCCATTTATCTGACTTTCTCCTTTATTCGTAATTGCCGCTTATTAATGACAAATATGAATTTGGTTTTTGATTCGTTATAGTTTTTATTAAATTAAGATTATATGAGTGCTATTTTGCTTGTCAAGAGATATTATCCCCTTTTATTCTTCTCCCTGTAACATTTATTAATGAGGCAACAGGACCACGATTATTCTTACTTCGGCAATGAAACGTTTAAATAATTATGGGCAATTTATATCACCTCCAAGTTCAGGTAAACGTGCTATCAGTTCAAAAAAGACGTTAACTCCATTCCTTTATACTTCAAGAAGACTCCACCTTTCATCACAGTAGGGACATCACTCAATACCTTAATATCCATTAGAGGGTTTCCTCTAACAATAATCATGTCCGCAAGTTTCCCCGTTTGAATAAGTCCACGATCATTAAGACCGCTAATCCTTGCATTAACAGAGGTCATGTATTTCAATATATCGCCGAAAGAAATTCCGAATTCTACGTAGTGCATAATTTCCGTATATATTCTTCCAAAAAAACCTGTATTCGTACCGCCGATATCAGTGCCAAAACCGATTATTCCCGCGTCATGTGCTTTTTGGGTGTTACGCCTTACAAAAATAAATTGCTCCCGAAAATAAGCATAATCATGTTCCATAACCATCTGCCCGCTATATGGCTCAAGGTCAATCCCGTTTTGTATTCGTGCTCTTATTTGCCTGTTTGCCTCAGGCATCATATATGCTTTTGGATTTGTATCCAGCCATGAAATAAACTCCGGCATATGGAAAGAATCACCAAATACCATTACCGTAGGAATAATATAAAATCCATAGTCTCGCATTCTTTGCATAAATGTGTCTTTTAAATCTGTGTCAAAAGTCATATGTTGTATCCTGATTTTTGCGTCAACTTCAATCGCAAGGTCCACGCATTTTTCAGCGCCAACACCGTATGGTGAATGTATATCTACTACTAATCCTGTTTCTTTACCAATTCGGAAAATTGTCTTCATCCAATCATCAGCAAAAATCGGGAAGTCATCTTGAGTCGCATATTTTTTCTTGGAAAATGGATGGGGTTGATATGTTGTCTTGAGATGCGTCCCACCATCATCCTTTACTTTATAACAAAATTTCTTTAAATCACTAAGAGTTTTTGGTCTGGTTGCAACCTGACCTTCAAGAAGCCAGGCTTTAAAAGGGTTAAGGACAGCTACCTGAGAAGGGTAACCAAGCTTTCCTCCTTTTGTTGGCGAAATTAATGTATAGCAGTTGAGGAATCTCGGTCCGGGGATAATGTTCTTATCGGCCAGTTTTGTAAATTCTTTTATAATTCCTTGCGGCCCGCCCATGTCACAGACAGTTGTAACGCCACTGTATACTGTCCGCATAACATTAAGAGCAATCTGCATCGGCGTCTGACGGACAGCGGAGGAGTTTGCTTCATATGTAAAGGGCGAGCATTCATGTACATGATTATCAATAAGTCCGGGCAGTATTGTCTGGCCTTCTGCATCTACACGATAAAAGTCATCCGGTACAGTGATTTGCTTTTTATAACCGACATCAAGAATCTCATCTCCTTCAACAAGCACAACCATATCTTCTTTTAATTCGGCGTGAATTCCATCGAATATATTGCAGTTTGTAAATGCAATTTTGTTGCCTACAGTATTTATTTCATGAATCAATGGGCTCGCTTTTGATAAATGAGAGGTATAATCTCCCATACTGATACGCTTTACCGCTGATTTTAGGCTTGTATTGAATGTACCAAGGATTTTATGAATAGTCATTGTGCTTTCTTATTGTATCGATTTTTTAACAAGAATTATTTTTTTGTCGGTTGAAGTATAAGTGACGATTTGCTTATATGTCAAGACAATATGACTGCTAATTAGGGCAAATTGCCTTAGTAGTATCCGGAAAAAGTAAAATCATTTTTACTTATTTACAAAAAAATAGGAACAATTCTTGTTGACTTCTAGGCGGTTTTTTCATTTATTATTATGTAAAATTCTTTCAAAAGTTGCTTATGCTTAACATTGATATTGAAAGTTTGATTCCCCATCGGGAAAAGATAAAAATTATCACTGGAATCTTGGAAATAAAAGAAACCACGGCCATTAGCACGGCCATGGTAAATTCCAAGTGGCCATCTTATGATGGGAACGCGGTAGATTCGCTGGTTTTGATTGAGGCCATTGCGCAGACCGCCGCTATTGTCGAGGGTTACAAGAGAAAGCAACAGGGGAAAGATAGCGTAAAGGGCTGGTTAGTTGGCATAAAAAGCTCCAAATTAAATATAGCGAAAATCCCGGTAAATACAAATCTAATTATCATGATTGAAAGCAAGTATTCGTTTGATAATTACGGTGTAGTGGAAGGAGTAGTTAAAACCGGTGATAAGATATTAGCGACTGCCACTCTTCAGGCCCTGCGCATGAATGAAGACAATAAAATAAATATTTTTTAAGGAGTTCTGTTAAAATATGGATGATAAAAAAACTGCGATAATCACGGGAGCAAGTCGTGGAATTGGCCGTGCGACAGCGATAGAACTGGCAAAGACCGGGTATTTTGTAATCATTAATTTTAAATCCAATAAAGCGGCAGCACAGGAAACATTGAACCTTGTACGATCAGCCGGCGGAGATGGAGAAATCTCTCAATTTGATGTCACCGATAATACACAGACTAAAGACGCCGTTAAAACAATTATAGAACATCATAAAAATATTCAAGTGCTCATCAACAACGCCGGCATCACTGCTGATGGGCTTTTTATGCTACTGGGCGAAGATGAATGGGACAGCGTTATTAACACAAGCTTGAAAGGCTTCTATAATATGACGAAGCCTGTTTTGCGGGAAATGGTCAGAAAAAAACGCGGTTCTATCGTCTCTGTTTCTTCTCTTTCAGCATTGATGCCTAATCGGGGACAGGCAAATTATGCCGCGGCCAAGGCGGGAATAATTGCCGCTTCCCGTGCGCTGGCCACAGAAGTCGCACGCTTCGGTATTCGCGTTAATCTTGTGGCTCCGGGTTTAATTGAAACCGACATGATCAAGGAAACTCCCGTCGAACAAATCAAACAAATAATCCCCATGGCACGCCTGGGAAAACCGGAAGAAGTAGCCAACGTCATTCGTTTTTTATGTTCTGATGACGCCTCTTACATTACGGGACAGGTTATCGGAATCAACGGTGGAATATGCTGATGCAAGTTCGCTGCACCTTATATCATCTGGCTTGTATTATTGCAGGCATTTTTTTAGTCATGGGCCCGCTGAATTGCGCTCAGGCAACTGACTTCGAGCAATTGCGTAAAGAATCGGCCAATATCAAAACCATTCAGGCCCACTTTGTTCAAAAGAAATCCTTGAAAATTTTATCTAAACCCCTTGTCTCGGAAGGCCGTTTTTATTATTCTGCGCCCGATTCATTCCGTTGGGAATATTTCAAGCCTTTAAGGAGCGTTGTCATTACCTATAAAAACAATACCAAACGCTATATCGCTTCCGGCGGGAAAATGGTGGAAGACAAGACCGGCGGCGCACAGGCAATGAAGATTGTGCTCAATGAAGTTACCGGCTGGATGAACGGCAAGTTCGACCGGAATCCGTCATTTAAAGCAACCATTAATGAAGGAGCAAATACCAAAATCACGCTGACGCCCACAGAAAAAAACATGACCGGCATGATTGAGAAAATTGAAATTACCCTTTCTAAAAAATCAGCAATTGTTAAATCGGTAAAAATTATTGAAGGCGCAAACAACTTCACGCAGATAGATTTCGATAATGTGGAAATCAATAAGGCAATTAATTCCTCCGTGTTTCAGGATGTGGAATGAAGGGCGTATCTGTTTTAATATTATCTATTCTTCTTTTATCCTGCCAGACCTTGCCGTTGATCAATTCACCTGTTTCTCCGGCAGAGGAAAAAGCTTTAACTTGTCCTTTTCCTTTTTTAAAAGAAAAATATAGACTGGTACACTCCATTGAAAACCGTATGTTTGGCGAAACGCAGAGTGTAATTATCGGCGTAACTCTGGCCGATCCTTCTACCCGCGTTATATCCTGCGCAATTATGACCGCGGAAGGAATGGTGCTGTTTGAAGCCGAATCCGGTCCGGGCACGCTCAAAGTCAATCGGGCGTTGCCTCCCCTGGATTCGGCAGATTTCGCGAAAAATATGATTGAAGACATTAAGCTGATCTTTTTTGCGCCGGAAGGAACGCTTCAGGTGAAAGGCATTCTTCCCGATGGAGCAACTGCCTGCCGTTATCTTGAAGAAAAAGGAGACTGGATCGATGTCATTAACGATAAATCGGAAGACACGGTAATTAAACGCTACTCATCAGCCGGCATTCTGAAGCGTCAGATCAAGTTTAGCAAAACGACGGGGAATATTTATCAAACCATTGAACTACAGGCCAACGAGGCATTTAATTATTCGCTCTTGATGACTCTCATTGAAGCCCAACCGGTAAAAAAGGAATTCCTGCAAAAAAAGCAGCCCAGGAAAACTAAAAAATGAGACATCCTGTCGAAGGCAAAAATATTGTTATTATCGGCTCCGGTATCGGCGGATTAAGCGCGGGCATTCTTTTGTCGCTTTTAAATTTTAAAGTAACCGTTGTGGAAAAAAATCCTCTGCCCGGCGGTTTGATGCGTTCTTACCGTCGCGCGGGAATTGATTGCCCTGTCGGCGTCCACTACGTGGGTGCTCTTGGTGAAAAAGAGCCTTTGGGCGTAATGTTTCATGCTTTGGGTATACCGGTTGATGCATTGTTTGTTCCCATGGGACAGAAAGGAATAATTGACCGTTATATTTTCGATGATTTGACCTTTGATTTACCGGCAAACATCGACGCGCTGGAAGACAGCCTGAGAAAAACTTTCCCTCAGGATAAAAAGTCTCTGAAGATCATCATGGCAAATCTTCGCAAAATTTCCAGGCAAATGGTTGATCCTTCTTTTTTGTTCACTCAGGGCAATCCCTTTCAGAACATGGACGACTATCTTCCCATGGGAGAATTACTTGATTCTCTGGGAGTGACAGCTGGCTTGCGGGCAGTTTTAGCAGTTCCCTGCAATCTGATCGGCGTACCGCTTAGCGATTGTCCTGTCATCTTCCATCACATGGTTTTAGCCAGTTATCTTTTTTCTTCCTGGAGATTAAAGGAAGGTGGCAGCAAGATGACGGATATCTTCATCCGTCGTTTTGAGGAACTGGGTGGAAAACTCATTCTGAATGACGGCGTCAAAAAAATATCATCTGCAAACGGTAAAGTGAATGGAGTGATTTTAGAATCGGAAAAAACTCTTTTTGCCGATGGCGTCGTTACCGCCATACACCCGAAGATATTGCTCCAATTACTGGGTACGGATGTTTTGCGCGATCCTCACCGCAGGCGCATCCAAGGGCTAACAGAAACAGAAGGGGTTATCGCCGTTCAAGTAAGTGTCGATGCTGCGACACACCCTGCAATCAATAATAATATTTACCGTCTTAATCGAGACTCAAATGGAGTTATTCAGGATGGAGTGTTTTATCAAGTACAAGGCACAAATTCCTCCGGTGTCAATCTACTTTCCATGATGACAAAATCTTTATACAGTGATTGGAGTCCATGGGAGAATACCTCTACAGGCAAACGAGGACAGGAATATGAAGAAATGAAAATGAACATCGCTCAAAGTCTGCTCAAAAAAGCTGAAGAAATTTTCGGTGATCTCAGCGACGCCCGGATATTAGATGTATACACGCCTCTCACTATCAGGGACTATGTCAATGCCCCGGAAGGAGCCTGCTACGGAATAATGCGATCATCGCGTCAGCTCTTGAAGGCTGTTTCGCTAAATAATCTTCCTATTCCCGGTCTTTGCCTGGCGGGACAAAACGCCATAGCTCCGGGAGTTATGGGTTGCCTTTTCGGTTCTTTCAACGCGGCCAGACAAATTATCGGCCAAGAGAGATTTGCCCATGCAATCAAGTGGGATACGCAGAAAAGATAAATCATTGAAAAGCACCGTGATATTTGCTAAAAGCGACAAAATCCATTCAGGAAGTTACATCAGATAAAATGACACGTCAGGAAATAGAACTCGAAGTAAAAAATGTTTTTCAACGGGAATTTGAAATCGCAAATCCGGACATGGATGCTGATTTGCGCGAAACTTACGAATTCGACAGCATTGATGCCATTGAACTTTTACTGGCCATCGAAACTTTTCTGGATACGGAAATTAGCCAGGAAGAAAAAAAGCAGGCCATCAGTATCCGCACAATAAATCAGATTTGCGACTATATTGAAAAGATCGCGCAAAAACGAAACCTTTTTTCACCGGCATAGAATAATTATGGAACGCAGAGTTGTTATTACAGGTATGTCAGCTATTACGCCTATCGGTCAGGGAAAAGACCGGATAGTGGAAAGCC
>JQDQ01000029.1 GCA_000747625.2 Smithella sp. SCADC | reverse complement strand
CCAGCGCGGAAGTCGGTTCGTCCATCAACAATACATCCGGTTTCATCGCCAGCGCCCGGGCAATGCAGAGCCTTTGTTGCTGGCCCCCGGAAAGATTCATTGCCGATTTATTCAAGATATCCTTGACTTCATCCCAGAGCACTGCCTGCTTCAGGCTACGCTCCACCAAAGCATCCCTGTCTTCAAAGCCGATACCGGTAAGTTTGGGACCATAGGAAATATTATTATAAATAGTTTTGGGAAACGGATTGGGTTTCTGAAAAACCATGCCTATTTTACGGCGGATTTCCACAGGATCAACATCCGGCGCATAGATATTTTTGTTCTCGAAGATAATTTCTCCTTCAACCCTTGTCCCGTCAATTAAATCATTCATTCGGTTCAAGAGTCTTAACAGCGTGGATTTACCACATCCCGAAGGTCCGATGAGCGCGGTGATTTTATTTTTTACAAACTTCATCGAAATATTCGTCAGGGCACGACACTGCCCGTAATAGAAATTTACTTTATGCAATTTAATAATACTGGAATCCATTCTTACCACCTTTTATTTCTTCTCATGTAACTGCGAATAATAATAGCAAACAGATCAATTCCCAGAACAACGGCAACTAAAACAAGGACTGTGCCAAACTGTATAGGTCTTGTTGCCTCAATGTTCGTTCCGGCCGTTGCCAATACATAAATGTGATACGGCAGAGCCATCACTTCATCAAAAATAGAACCGGGCAGTTTGGCGGTAAAATAGGCAGCAGCGGTAAACATAATAGGAGCTGTTTCTCCAGCAGCACGCCCTATGCCTAAAATAGACCCTGTCAGAATTCCAGGCATGGCGTTAGGCAAAACAATCCTGTAAGTTGTCTGCCATTTAGACACACCGAGCGCAAGTGACGCCTCTCGAAAAGTCTGCGGCACAGCTTTAAATGCTTCTTCCGAGGCGCCGATAATTGTCGGCAGAATCAGAAAACCCAAAGTGAGCGATCCGGATAAAATACTCGATCCGAATTTCATAAAGATAACAAAAAAACCCAGCCCGAATAAACCAAAAACAACTGAAGGGACGCCGGCCAGACAATTAATCCCGACTTTTATCAGGCGGATAACCCTGCCCTGTTTGGCATATTCCGTCAGATAAATTGCCGAAGCAATTCCCAGAGGTAACCCCACGGCAATGGCCCCGATGGTCAAATAGATCGTGCCCAGAATGGCGGGCATGATGCCGCCTTTCGTCATGGAATCCGTGGGAGGTTTGGTGATGAAATCCCAGCTTATTGCGCCGATACCGTTCACAATAATATAAAACAGTATGCCGCCCAAGGCCAAAACAATAATCAATGCCGATAAACGCACCGTACCGAAAAAAAGAGCCTGTTTAAAATAGCGCCACTTCATTGAATTATTTTTTAACGAATTCATATTATTGCCGTTTACAATGTACCCGACCCGACCTGCCGGAATTTATGGGAGACATAATCGGCAATCAGGTTAAATGTTAATGTCAGAAAAAATAAAACAATACCGATGGCAAAAAGCGACTGATAATGAGCACTCCGAAAAGGCGCTTCGCCCATTTCCGCTGCAATACTCGCGGGCATAGGACGAACTGAATCAAATATACTCTCGGGAATAGCAGCCGCACCACCGGCCACCATCAAAACAACCATCGTTTCGCCGATGGCTCTCGCCATACCAAGCATTACCGCTGTAGAAATGCCGGACATGGCTGACGGAATGATCACTTGTATAATGGTTTCAAATTTAGTGGCGCCCAGAGCATAAGACGCCTCTTTGAACTCACGGGGAACGGAGTAAAGAGCATCTTCCGAAATACTGGAAATAGTCGGTATCGCCATCATGGCCAGAATCACCGATGCGTTAATAATATTTAAGCCTGTGGGCAGATCAAAAGTTTCCTGGAGCCAGGGAGCAATAATCACCATCCCGAAAAAACCAAGAACGACAGAGGGCAACCCGGCCAAAAGTTCTATAACCGATTTAAGAATCTCTTTAATGGATGCAGGAGCGATCTCGGAAATATAAATAGCAGCCAGCACACCTAAGGGCACAGCAATTATTGTAGCCATAAATGTAACAATTAAAGAACCTATGATTAGCGGGAAAATACCGAAGGAGGGAGGATCATAAGTGGGGTACCACTCCATGCCGAAAATAAAATCTCTTACGGATACTTTCCCAAAGATAGGAAGTCCTTCACGGAAAAGAGAAAAAACAATCAGTCCCAAAACAACAATGGACACCAGCGAAAACAGGAAAAAGATATACTTAATAATAGTTTCTTTAATATGTCTGGACACGATTTATTCCTCAAAGTCTTATTTAAATTCTTTCTCTATCCATGTTTTTATTTCATCGCGTGTTTTTCTATTAACAAGGGGATCAATTTGCGCGGGATCGGAACCGGCGCTGAAGGCCGTATACCGATCCCCGTAAATCTTGTTTAAAAACGCTTCCGCCATTTGCGACCGGACAGCGTTATGCGTGCAAACGAATAAAACACTCTTCCTGGATAAACTTGTTTTCACTGCAATCCTTTAAGAGCGCATATTACTTCTTGCTTTTACCGGTTTTTTTCGCTTCCGTCAGAGGAACAAAACCCTCTTTAACGACAATTTTTTGTCCTTCCGGTGATTTGACAAAATCAATATACTTGGCCACGTCACCGGTTGCATCACCATCTGTGTACATGTAAAGTTCGCGGGAAAGCGGATATTCCCTGGATAGAGCTGTAGCAATGGAAGCGGTTATGCCGTTCACCTGCAAAGGCTTCACGCTTTTATTGACATAACCAATGCCCAGATAACTAATGGCATAGCGGTTTTTTGCCACCGCGGTAACGATTGCTCCGTTGGATGCCAGCATCTGAGCCTGAGGCGCAACTTTGGACTTTTTCATAACAAAATGATCCCAGGATTCAAATGTACCGGAAGAAGAATCGCG
>JQDQ01000028.1 GCA_000747625.2 Smithella sp. SCADC | reverse complement strand
TTTCGACCAAAGGGAGAAATCTATTGATATCAATACCTCTTAGATTCCTCACTTCGTTCGGAATGACAAACGGAGGACTTTTGCAATTACCTCTTTCTTAATACATTAAATTTAAGCTTGACATTCGATTTTCACGAATATATGATAACATGAATAAAACTTCAACAATTGAGCCAATTGCAAAACGTTTTGTCATGCCCGAATGCTCTTGTCGGGCATCCATGATTTCAGGAAGCTACAATCTGGATTCCCGCCAAAAGCCCGCGAGAATGACAGAATCGGGAGTTTTGCAATTGGCTTAATTGAGATATAAAAATTTCCGGATCAGTTTTAGAAGCATTAGGGGCCTGTCCAGAAATGAAAATGAATAGTAAGCCAACGAGAATAAAGTTGCTCTTGCCCGGCAGGGGTTTGTTTGTCCTGCCAACCGCATTAATCCTTCTTTTTGTATCATCGTCAACAAGCTTTGCGCCAACGAAGATGATGGATGATTCTAAGTCTTATCAAACCAAATCAGTCAACTTTGTGGAAAAAAAGATGATGTCTGATGAAGAGCTTTCCGATACCTATGCTCAGGCTTTTTTCAGTTTGACTCAAACATCCGATCAATATGGCAGCCAGAATGTAATTACTCTGAATCTGGGTGCAAGGGTTGATGTATTGGCACATGTTGATTCTTTCAAAATAGGGTATTGGGATAACGGTGGTTACGGCTGGGACTATGATGTGACGAACTTTTATTTCGGCGGTTCCGATCAGTATACCAGCGCCAGCGCTGTGCCGCTCGTTTTAAAAGGATTATTTTTACAGGTGGGATTTGATAACATTTCCAATTCCACCACCCGTAAGCTAAATTATATAGACTTTGGTACGATGAGCGCCAGCGGTCCCGTGACCGGAAGCTTTAATATGCTCAATGCTATGCTGACAACTGCCAGTACAGGGCAGAATTATGGTGTGATGATCCGGCAGACGTTAGCCGGAAGACAAACCATTACCTTTGCCGACGACCGGTTAAGTTTCTTGTTTGCGTCAAAGTATAACTATACAGACGAGAATGGACACACCACTACCGGTTTAAAGGGATTTTTTCAAAAAATTCCTGATACGACCGTTACCGAATAGGGGTATTGATGAAGACCCCATCGGGGATAAAACATTAAGATGCTTACCAACATCCTGTAGAAGGGTGTAATTTTTTAGTAAGGGAGGGCGGTGTAATTTTTTAGCAAGGGAGGGCAGAGTTAGTTTTATATTCTTTAACCACGGCCGGGGCAAAGGAGCATTAATTACAGGGGAACGAATGATGGTTCTTTAGCCGGCACAAAAAAGTTTAGGAGGATTAATCATGAAGAAGATTTTGTTGTTAACCGTTATCGCAGTATTTGTCATGATGCCGTTGGCGTCGTTTGCCAAGACAGCTATTTCCGATAGCGAACTTGGTGCAGTTACCGCTCAGACAGGTGTCACCATTGATTTCAGTAACCTTAGCTTGGCATTGACTCCAACAGTAGCAGGTCTCACTATTTCCTGGGGTGATGATAACGGCTTTACCGGTTATAGCAGTCCCGGTTGGGTTGGTGCTAACATTACAAATTTGACAAATACTACTGTTGGTATCAGCGGTACCATGGACATTGATGTTGGTACCAATGCTGGTACAACTGCCATAGGAATCAAACTGCCCGACACAATCAGTGTCGGTGTGGGTGAAGTGACAATGGCAGTTAAACTGGCTGCTGATAAAACACTTACGACCACCGCCGGTACATTGGGCACGGCTTCTATTTTAAATCTAGGGCTTAGCGTTGCTACTTCGGGCTCACTTGCAATTTACGCCCATTAATACCTGGTGGCCAAAAGGCGTTTGTTTAAGCCGTTGTTAATGAAAAAATTGTTTAAAGGGCAGGGGCAACTGGTTTGTCCATGCCCTTTAAGCACCCGAGGTGAAATAAAAGAAACAACCATTAGCGGGTTGTAACTTTAAAGAAACGCTGTGAGTGGAACAACAATCGCGACGAGAGGAAAATATGAGAAAAAGTATATTATTGGCGATTGTTGCAATATTTATAATGATACCTCTGGCATCGTTTGCCAGGACAGCTATTTCCGATAGTGAGCTTGATTCAGTAATCGCTCAGTAAGGTGTCACATCGGTAAGCGGTTCAATGATGGTTTACGCTCATTGATGCGTGCAGAAAAAAATCCGGAGTCATCATGTCCGGATGTTGGAATGTGCAAAAAAGCACGGGCAAATGCATGTGAGTTTTTCTCACTTACTCTTTACAGAGTGGTAAAATGAGGTATGACTTGACTTCATAAAAATTATCGCATTTATCTTGATTTCTTCGTTCTTTTTTTCTTCGTCCGTATATGCAAAAATGCAGGCGATGAGTGAAAATGATCTTATGCAGATTGATGCTGAGACCGGAATAACCATCGCCTTAAATACCGATGTTTATCTTAAGGCAACCAGTGCCGGCCTTTTTACTACGACTGCGGAA
>JQDQ01000027.1 GCA_000747625.2 Smithella sp. SCADC | reverse complement strand
TGATGGCGGACAGGCTGTTCTTACGCTTCGTTCCCTCATCTTAAGCAATCGTTGGGAGCATTTTTGGGCGTTCTTCGTCAACCGTCATTTCCCCGAGTTTGAAACGTAATGTGAGGCGTACACCCCGGAGGACGCGGAGGACTTAAGTAACTATAAGGTTGCCCGTGCTGGAAATCTTGTCATAAACAAGATGAAAGCGTGGCAAGGCTCGATGGGTATTGCGCCATGCGATGGCATCGTTAGTCCTGCATACTTCGTTTACGACTTCAATATTTCAAATCGCTCTTTTGGTCAGGCACTTTTGCGCAGCAAGCCTTATGTTTCTCATTTTGCTCAAGCTTCCGATGGCGTACGTATTGGACAATGGGATTTGACCATTGCTTTCATGCGCCAGATTCCCGTGCTTGTGCCGCATGAAGAAGAACAGGCGGCGATTGTACGTTTTTTGACTTGGGCTAATAATAGGTTGGAGCGGGCTATAAAAGCGAAGCAAAAACAAATTACTCTACTCGATGAGCAAAAGCAGGCCATCATTCACCGTGCCGTTACCCGTGGCCTTGATCCTTCCGTGCCTCTTAAACCATCCGGCATTCCTTGGCTTGGTGAAATTCCAGCGCATTGGATGGTAAGGCGTTTGAGGCAGATAGTGTTCGTAAAACCCTCAAAATCAGAATCAATAGAAAGACTGCGTCAAGATGATTTTGTCACATTTCTTCCAATGGAACGAGTTAAAACTAATAGTACGATTGATTCGTCCGTCCAAGTAACTGCCAGCTCTGTGTGGAATGGCTTTACCTATTTTAGACGTGGTGATGTAATTGTAGCGAAAATAACACCTTGCTTTGAGAATGGTAAGGGTGCTTATCTTGATAAACTGCCCACGGAAATTGGCTTCGGTTCAACGGAGTTTCATGTTCTTCGTCCAGGTCCATTGATTCTGGGCGAATATTTACGCCTAGTTACTGCCAGTAAGTTGTTCTTGGATAACGGCACGCACAGTATGACGGGTTCCGCAGGTCAACAGCGTGTTCCCACCGATTTCGTCAAGAACTATTCGATTGCCCTGCCAGAAGTAGAGGAGCAACATTCAATCCTTGATTCAGTGGGTTGCCAAGTATCCGAAATAGACACGCTTATCGTTCGTTTGGAACGCGAAATCGAACTTCTCCGCGAATACCGAACGCGCCTTGTTTCTAATGTGGTAACCGGCAAATTAGATGTCCGTGAAGTGGCGGCAAAATTGCCTGAGGAAGAAATAGAAGAGGCAGTCGAAGCACATGAAGACATGGAATCTGCTGATGAGGAGATAGCTGTATGACCACTGATATTTCCGAAAAAGGCATGGAGACTATCATCATGCGTCACATGACCGGCACTGACGGTCTGGATGATGTAGCCACTATGGTGGCGGAAACACCGGATGAAATTGCCGCGAAGAAAGCAAGAGGTATCGGATACTGCCCTGGGAACGCCAAGGATTTTGACCGTGCACACGCAATCGATGTGCCGCAGTTGTTTGCCTTTTTGAAATCGACGCAGCCTGAGGCTTTTAAAAAAATTGGGCCCGCAAGTTTTGATTCCAAAGACATCAACCGTCTAAAATTTCTTACCCGTCTTTCCGCGGAAATCGGCAAGCGCGGCGTCATTGATGTTTTGCGCAAAGGGATTGACTTCCACCCCGCCGGTCATTTTGATTTGTTTTACGGCACGCCCTCGGAGGGAAATGCTAAGACGGCAAAACTTCATGCCTTAAACCGCTTCTCCATCACGCGTCAACTGGCCTACAGTACCGATGAGACGCGCCGCGCGCTGGATCTGTGCTTGTTTATTAGCGGCCTGCCGATTGCGACCTTTGAATTGAAAAACAGTCTTACCAAACAGACGGTGGAAGATGCCATTGAGCAGTACCGCCGCGATCGCAATCCGCGCGAGAAGCTCTTTGAGCTTGGCCGCTGTGTGGTGCATTTCGCGGTTGACGACAGCGAGGTGCGCATGTGCACGCAGCTTGCGGGCAAGGCTTCCTGGTTTCTGCCCTTAAATAAAGGATTCAACGATGGCGCGGGCAATCCGCCCAATCCTCTCGGACTAAAGACCGATTATCTCTGGAAAGAAATACTCACTCCGGCAAGCCTGACTAATATTTTTGAAAACTACGCCCAGATTGTTGAAATTAAAAACAAGAAAACCGGCAGGAAGAAACGCAATCAGGTTTTCCCGCGCTATCACCAGCTTGATGTTGTCAGAAAAACGCTGGCAGATGTGCAAGAACATGGCGTGGGCAAGAAGTATCTGATTCAACATTCAGCGGGAAGTGGAAAATCCAACTCCATTGCGTGGCTGGCGCATCAACTTATCGGTGTCAAGCGAACGGGTAAGGAAATTTTCGATTCGGTCATTGTGGTAACAGACCGGCGGATTCTGGACGATCAAATTCAAAACACCATCAAGCAATTTATGCAGGTGAAAGCAACCGTAGGTCATGCCGAAAATTCCGGCGATTTGCGCAAGTATATTGAGCAGGGCAAGAAAATCATCGTTTCAACAGTGCAAAAGTTTCCCTTCATTCTGGATGAAATAGCGAATGAAGGCGGCAAGACATTTGCCATCGTGATTGATGAGGCTCATTCCAGTCAGGGCGGCAAGACTTCCGCGGCCATGAGCAAGGCGCTGGGAAAGAAGAAAGACAACGCAGAAGAAGAACCTGATCCCGAAGATACGGTAAATGAAGTCTTGGAACAACGCATGGCGGCACGCAAGATGTTGACCAATGCAAGTTACTTCGCATTTACGGCTACACCCAAGAACAAAACGCTGGAATTGTTCGGCGAAGCGCTGCCTCCGGACGCCGAGGGCAAGATCAAGCACCTGCCTTTCCATAGTTACACGATGAAACAGGCGATTGAAGAACGCTTTATTCTTGATGTGCTTAAAAGCTATACACCAGTCGACAGTTACTACAAGCTGGTTAAAAGAATAGAAGGCGACCCGGAATACGATACGAAGAAGGCGCAGAAAAAATTACGCCGCTATGTGGAAAGTCACGAGCACGCCATCCGGCTGAAAGCCGAAATTATGGTGGATCACTTTCATGAGCAGGTTCTTGCGGCAGGAAAGATCGGCGGGCAGGCGCGGACGATGGTGGTGACAAGCGGCATCGAACGGGCAATTCAATATTATCACGCGATTAAAAATTATCTGGTTGAGCGCAAGAGTCCATATCAGGCTATTGTTGCGTTTTCGGGCGATCATGAATACGACGGCGTAAAAGTCAGAGAGGCATCTCTCAACGGTTTTTCGAGCGGCGACATTGCCGAAAAAATTCAGAGCGATCCGTATCGTTTTCTGATTTGCGCCGATAAGTTTCAGACCGGTTATGACGAACCGCTTCTGCATACGATGTATGTGGACAAACCGCTTGCCGGCATCAAAGCGGTGCAAACGCTGTCAAGGCTCAATCGCGCCCATCCGCAGAAGTACGATTGCTTTGTGCTGGACTTCCAAAACAACAGCGAAACCATAACTTATGCTTTTCAGGATTATTACCGCACGACGCTGCTGGCGGAAGAAACCGATCCGAACAAACTCAACGATCTGAAAACGGCGCTAGACAGCGCGCAGGTATATTCACCGGAACAGGTTCAAAAAATAGTCGAGTTGTTCCTGAATAATGCTGAACGCGATAAACTTGATCCCATCCTTGATGATTGTGTGATGGTGTACAAGGAATCTTTGGATGAAGATCAGCAGGTGGAGTTCAAAGGCAAGGCAAAAACGTTTTGCCGCACTTATGATTTTCTCGCTTCAATCATGGCGCACACAAACCGCGAATGGGAAAAACTCTCCATTATGCTTAATCTGCTGACGCCGAAGCTGCCGGCGCCTAGGGAAGAAGATTTGTCCAGAGGCAT
Source organism: Smithella sp. SCADC (assembly GCA_000747625.2). Taxonomy (GTDB): domain Bacteria; phylum Desulfobacterota; class Syntrophia; order Syntrophales; family Smithellaceae; genus Smithella. The sequence continues at coordinate 2,726 of JQDQ01000027.1, read as the reverse complement.
CCTTGAAGTTATTGATATGGACAGCTATCGCGTTGAGAAGAAAGCGGCGCTGAAGATTGCATTGGCGGATCAGGATGCGGAAATTGAACCGGTGCCAACGGATATCGAGGGAAGAAAAAGAGAACCGGAACTTGATCGTCTCAGTAATATCCTGAAAACATTTAATGAACAATTCGGCACGTTGTTCACCGATGCAGACCGTGTTGTAAAACGGATTCGCGAGGACATCGCGCCCAAAGTTGCTGCTGATGCGGCATATCAAAACGCGAAGGAAAATACACCACATACCGCGCGCATGGCCCACGACCAGGCGCTCGGCAAGGTGATGCAATTGCTGCTTAAAGACGATACTCACATTTATAAGCAGTTTGTTGAAAATGAGTCGTTCCGGCGCTTTGTCGGCGATATGGTTTACACACTGACGAATCCTTGATTCAACGGAAATAAATAGACTATTTCTCTTTCCTGACGCCCTTAAAAGGGTCGTGGTCAGCTTTTTGATCAATAAATCTGCCGGTATCCGTATCACGCTTAACCCAGCGATCATTATGAGGATTATGCGTTTGCGAACGATCCGTTACCTGTCCGTGCCGATGGTTGTCACCATAAGGTGGGTTCTTAGCCATAGTGATTCACCTCCTTTCTTAATTTACTAGTTGACAATTTAATAATTAGTTGATATTTTGTAAACCAAGGGAGGAAAAAAATATGTTGGGAGGAAGAATTAAACAGGCGCGTATTGCCGCTGGTTTGTCTTTGCGTGGTCTTGCGGATGCATCAGGAAATTATATCAGCGCTCAAGTGATTCAAAAGTACGAACAGGGGATAACGAATCCTGGTTCTGACGTGCTGATTAAATTATCGAAAGCCTTGGGCGTGAAGGTTGAATATTTCTTTAGGCCGGATGCCGTGCAGGTATCATTAACCTGTCCCGTTTATAGAAAACGCGCTTCTTTATCCAAGAAGTATTTGGAGTCAGTTCAGGCTCAGGTAAAAGATAAGGTTGAAAAGTATTTGGAAATAGAGGCTCTTTTTCCTGCTGATCGATTTGTCAGGTCAGCGATTCGCAAAATGAAACAACATAAAATATATAAAATGGATGATATCGAAAAATTAACGGGGTCTTTAAGAGCGATTTGGCAGTTAGGTCTTGATCCCATCGAAAATATAACGGAAGTTATTGAAGATCGTGGAGCTATGATTATTCCTCTGGAGGCTGAAGATAAATTCGATGGTTTGTCGTGTTGGGCAAATCAAAATATCCCTGTGATTGTTATAAAAAAAGGACTGAGCGGAGATCGGCACAGGTCAGATATAGCACACGAGTTGGGACACCTGATGATGGAGGTTGCTCCCGATATCAACGAAGAAAAAGCGGCATTGCGTTTTTCGGGCGCTTTCCTTGCACCTGCTGATGCTGTATATCGCGAGCTAGGCAAGCACAGGCAAAATCTCGATCTTATCGAATTAAATGCTTTGAAGAGAAAATACGGCATGAGCATGCAGCAGTGGATTTGTCGAGCAAAAGATTTAGGTATTATTTCAGAGAGCAGATGCTCTCAATTATTCCAATATTTTTCATCTAAAAAATGGCATTTTAAAGAACCTGGACATAACGTGCCGCTGGAAGAACCGCAACGTTATAAGATTTTAGTGCTGCAAGCAGTTACAGAAGGAATTCTTTCTCCTGTTCGCGCAGCGGAGTTTTTAGACGTACCGTACTACCAATTTCGTAAGGATATGATGAAAGATCTTGAAGAAACTCATTCTTGATACTTCGATTTGCATTGATCTTCACAACGGCAAACTACTTAAATCTGTTTTACTGTTGCCACATAAGTTTGTTCTTCCCGATGTAATTTCGCAGAATTAATTGAACCTGCCGGAGCTCTGTTGATAAAACTTGGTTATACAAAAGAAGGAACATCCGGCGAAGAAACAAAAGATATTGTTTCGCTTAGAAATGAATATGCAAGCCCGTCAACAAATGACCTTTTTGCCCTGCTATTGGCAAAAAGGAATGGCTGTCCAATTATCACCGGCGACAATGCTTTGCGCAATGCCGCCAGGCAGGAAGGTGTTACAGCGCATGGCTTATTATGGTTGATTGATGAAATGGTTAAATGCGATATTTTAACAGGGAATCAAGCAGCAGACGCATTGGAAAGAATTATTGATGAAGGCAGTTGGCTGCCCAAGAAAGAATGTGAAGATCGTTTCAAAAAATGGCGCAGATAAATCTCGTCTTAGTCTTGGTTCTATTTAAATATTTATAATTATCTGGATTCCTCCAGGCATGCCTAGTGTCGTGTCAACGATACTCTGTCATTTCGAAGGAGTCTTGACGACTGAGAAATCTTAGATTTCTCCCTGCGGTCGAAATGACATTTCAAGGTTGACATGACACTAGGCATACTCTGAAATGTTGGATGAAATTGATCCGCGACATTTAGGTCATTAGGGGTGACATAAATGTCTTCATTCGTAAGCCTGTATATTTAAAGCCTATTATTATTTTTAATGTCCGCAAATCTTTTTGTGTGATTTTTACAGTGACGTTTACTTCGTATTTCCGTTCATTTCCTCTCTTGATAATTCATGAATGTCCGATAAGAGAAAAAGGCTTTGTTCATTTTTTAATTGAATTATTCCCTGTAAATTGAAATCCATAACCATTTAAAAAAACTGGATTCCCCCGGCATTCGCCGGGCGTAGCTGCCCGCGCG